>WQXX01000068.1 GCA_009781535.1 Coriobacteriia bacterium
AGGTTGTCGTCATAATCAGAAGCATCAAAACTGGTCATGACCTGCAGGAACTCCTCTGCGGTCTTGACAAAATAGACCTTCTTCTTATCGGCGAAGTCTGCATACAGGAACTTGAAGCTGTTGGAGTTGTTGGCTTTGATGACCAGCGGAAAACCAAAGGGCAGCTCATCCAGAATCCCCTGTCGCCTATCGGGTGGGCATATGACCGTCTGGGGATACCGTAGGCCGTACCGTTCGCAGAGCGCGTAGAACCTGTCTTTGGTAACGAATTCTTCCAGCAACTCCTCACTTATGAAGCGGTTTTCGATATAAGGCTCCAGAAGCGCGCTGTTTTTAACAACCAGCTCGGTATAACGGTCAGAACAGGGAATGAGAATCTTCCTGCCTGGTTGATCTTTAAGAACCCCGGTAATCGTTGGAATGAAGACTGCCTCATCATCGAATTCATCCACCTGGATGATGTCGACTATCTTGCTGCATTTGGTCGCAGCCAAACGTTGGCGGCAGACGAGCAACGAACGGATTCCATAGCGTTCGAAAAAAGCACGAGCCATGCCGTAGGCGTTCTCGTCGCTGCCTAAAATAATTGGAAGAAAGACGTCACTCATAACCGTCGCTCATTATCAGGGTTCAGTCGGGGCAACAGGGACAAAACTGCGTACGGGAATCGCAGTGACGATAACCCGGTAGCTGTTGTCGCGGTTATCACAGGTGATGAAGGAATAGAGCGTGTCGACGCGCGGACGGATCTCATTGTAATCGCGCGACGTGGATATCGAATAGGAAAGCAGGTTGTCGCGGTAGTTTGCAAAATCGTTGTTCGAGGAGAAGGAAAAGGTACGAATCTGCTCGCTACCAGAAATCCTCAAACACGCGATGGCGCGTAACTCATACGTGCACTCGGGTGTAAGGATATAGATGCTTTTATGGTCAATCAGATACTGCTGGTTCATATACAAATACATGTCGGAGAACATGGAGCCGTCGCGCATGTTATGCCCATAGATGAAATTGTTCTTTGCATTCAGGCTGCCGCTGCCCGCACTGTCAACAAATATCGCGCCTGAGCTATTTGCTCTGCGATCAGCAAGATGAGTGAGATAAAACGTGTTGTCAGAACCCTGGACGATAGGATAATTCACCCGCGTACCGGGGATGATAATCCATCCGACCGTATCAGAATTGATGGCTTTGAGCCCTTCCCAATCGACGACCGTCTCCTCGATGGTAAGCTCTTTGGGCACCTGTTCGGGGCCTAAAGTGGGAAAACTGAACATGGAATCGCTTTGCACAGGAAGCGTTACGAACCCGCTCATCTCACGATAACTGTTTTGGGCGATGCGATACTGGTAAATGAGAAGGCCGCCGATGGTTAGCGCAGAAACAAGCAGCAACGAGCCAACAATAAGCAGCGCTCGTGAGATGAAGAGGTCTTTTTTTGAAGGTTTGGCTTTGCCTGACGGACGCCTGGCGTTACCTATTGAGCGCCCGGCTTTGCCTGTTAGACGCCCGTTGTTACTCGATGATGGTCTGCTGATGCCTGATGATGGTCTGCTGATGCCTGATGATGGCCTGCTGTTACTTGCGGCCAAGCGCCTTCGCGCGCCCGATGAACGGCTGCTGCTTTTAACAGAGTGGTTTTCATTATCAGAAGGAGAACTGCTCTCAGGTATCGAGGGTAGAGTTTCCTCGCCTATGGGGCGCTCGACAGGTGTTGATGAGGAATCATCCTCATCAACCTCCAGGAGGTCATCATCAAGAGCCTCCGGTTCGATGTTGTTTATCCTCTGCCCTTCTGGCATGAAAGCTCTCCACGGAATCGTGACAAAAACAAATGCTCCCGCGATGCCTCAGCACACGAGAGCAGGAAACACCGCTAAAAGACCGTGCTATTACTTCTTTTTCTTGTTGCCTTGTTTCTTGGCAGCTAATTTCCTGGCTTCCTCAGCCTTCCTGAGCGCTTCTATTCTTTTAACTTCCTTGCGGTAGCCCTTGATGATGAAGGCTGCAATCACAGCGACGAGAGCGACAATCAGGACGATGATGACGATCCATATTGCCATTTCTGCATTGTCGGTGCCGAAAAACTTCTCAAATACCTCAAAGATCCATGTGTCTTGGAACATAAAACACATCCTTACTCGCGGTTTCCACCAGCTTGACTGCACGTCGGTGCATCGTTGCGATTCTATCATATGTCGCAATGCTTCAACATCAGCATCAACGTTTTTGTAATCCTACTGTTTTATCGAGGTCTCGAGAGGTTCTCAAGAGGTTCTCGGCGTTTTCAGGACACCGAAAGAGGCTTTACTGAGAGAGGCTTTACCGAGCAAGTTTTGCTCAGGTTCCAGCGCGACGTTCCACCTTACGGGCGCGTTTGTATTCATACATAATCTCGTCAGCAATACTCAAAAGGTAACTACCGGTATTCTTGTTCTTCTTGGTGATCTCAATCACGCCATAGCTGATGCTGCGCTGGTAGTCTATATTTGAGTTTTCGATAAGACTTGTGCGCATCTCCTCAAAACGCTCATCAGCGTCGTTTTTGTTCCAGCCAAGGCTGAGCAGCATGAACTCATCGCCGCCAAGACGGCATAAAACGACGTTCTCGTCAAAGGTCCTCAGAAGCTTGGCAACCGTAATGATATACGTGTCGCCTTCGGCGTGCCCATAGGTATCGTTGACATACTTGAGATTGTCGATATCGACAAAGGCAATGACGAATTCCTCGCGGTTTTTGAGCCATTTATCAAGCAGATTCATGCCAAAATGACGGCTGTTCGAACCAGTGAGCGCGTCGTAGAATGCAATCGTCTCAAGCTCCTCGCGGGTACGTTTTTCCTCGGTGATATCGTTCATCACAAAGGCATATGCCGCGTGTTCGTACCATGCCACCGGGTACCAGACAACTGCAAAGCAGCGCTCGTCCTCACCATTAAACAGGCTGAGCTCCATCACATGCTGTCCCCCACTGCCCCAATCACTGCGGTCTATCAGATCAACCTGGCGATCAAGCCAGTCCTGTATGATTTCGATACCAATCGTGAAGTGAGAGATCTTGCGTTGACCATGGTTGTTGTACAGCCACTCCCTCGTTTGGCAATCGACAACAAAAATCCATTGATCGATGTCTTCAGAAATCGCCTCAAACAGACGGACGCTTTGCAACAGTTCCTCGGTCTTGCGTTTGTTGATCTCAATCTCGGCACGCAGCGCGGAGTCGCGCTCATCAAGTTGACGGATCATGCCATTGATGGATTTAGAGAACTCGCCGGCAAAGCTCACCTGCTGCTTATAATCACCTTTCGCAACCTGCCCAATCTGCCAGGTAAGGTGCTTGAGCGTAGCCTGCAGGCTCTTTAGACCGCTGGCAAGCTCATTGCCCGGTGTCAGTGGGCTCGTCTCGAGGTTTCCTTTCGCGATATGATTTGCAAGTGTGCGGGATTCATGCAGGCACTGACCGACATAAAGCAAGCCGGCGCCCAAGTCCTGGAACTCGGTTGGGAGATCCTCGACGACAAGTTTTGCGGATTGAGGGCTGTAGATGACGTCTTTAAGATAATCGAACATGGCGGCGGCGGCGGTTTTCTGCTCGTGCACGCTTAGAGCATTTTGCCACGCAGGCATCCCTGCTCCAGTTGCGAGCAGCACTTCGGCGCCAAGCGCTTCGGTACCAAGAGCTTCGGCGCCAAGCGTTTCGGCGTCAAGCGTTTCGGTGCCAAGCACCTCGGCGCTTGGTTCTCCAGCGCCAGGCGCTTGAGCGTTTGTTTCTTTAACGCCAAGCGCTCCGACGTCTTGCGTTATTATGTTCTGATCTCCGGCATTTGCCGTCTCTTCTGGCAGTTTAACTATCGGATCATTGGTCATGTGGCCTTCTTGTTATCCAGTAAATAGTCCAGCACATTCTTCGCTGGCCCCTGTCATGCGCTAGTCGACAACCACACCGCTGAAACGGCAGGTACGATCACCTGAAGCCCAGCAGTCGATTTCGCGAACATCGTAGTTCTTGCCTGTATATGCTTTCAGGATTCCAGCAATAAAACCTTCGTCATAATAACATACGCTCTCGTTGGTAATGGGCAGGCCGCTACAGTCAAGGTCTTGCCCGACGGTGAGAATAAGATTACCTGTCTCCGGATCAAAAGCCTCCATGCGCAGAATGCCAATCTTAAGATCCACAAGCGTCTGCTGCAGGTTGACGATGAAGGTCGCAAGGTCAACGGTTAGATCGAGAATATTAGCCGCGAGTTCTGAGCCCGCAAGAAAGCCTGCGTCACGGAACAGTTCGTTAGCTTTCTCTGCCCCATACTCCTTTGTCAGTATATCAAGCATGGTGAACTGCAAAAGACGATACACCAAAACCGGCATTTCCTCGCCAAGGTCACCACGGCCCCCCTTGATGTCGCCCAGATTCTCCCATGTAAAAATATTGTGGGTCTCTACTGACGTTTTTTTGAAGATATTGTCCATGTCCATTCCTTTCTGTGTTCAGCGAACTACGTTACCCATACGTGTATCTATTCCTCCAGCCTTTCTGCACTTGAACGATATAATACCTGATTCAAGAATACATTGACAGTTCCAATCTGTCATAGAATATGCAGCAAGCGAATTGCCGTGCAAATCACCTTCGATACAAGCCTTAGTACAACACAAAATACAACACAAAATACAACACGACGAAAAAATTGAAAACAAGCCCCGACCATCGAACGAATCTAAACTAAGTCCGCTACACTATGGTGGTAACAGTTCCAAACAGATAATTTGAATGAAGCTGGATAGCATGGTGGATAAGCGTGGATAGGAATCAGAACCAACAGCAGAATAGACAGGTTGAAGATCGGCAGGCGCGCCGCGGCGCTGGCCGCGGCGCGCCTGCCTCCTCATCGCCTGCAACCGCCACCGAGCCCACCGGTCTTGCCGGACCTGGCGATTCCGGTTTGTCCAACAACCCCCAGGAACCCAAAAAACAACGCAAGCCGAATGTCATTACCCGCACGGTAAAAGGCTGGTTCGTGCGGCTTGTTGACGCCGCTGTCAAAGGCTCATTCAACGACCAGGCAGAACAATATGCCTCACACCGCACTACCCGCGATTACGTGTGGAACACACTTGCCGTAGGGACGTGGGGTTTCGTCTTTCCTCTGCTCACCATCATCGTGACCCAGCTGGTGGGCTCCGAGCAGGGTGGCATGTTCTCCATGGCGTTTGTCGTAGGCACCTTGCTCATGTTCATCGGCAATTACGGAGTACGCACCTATCAGGTTTCCGATCTTAAAGGGGCACATTCCTTTTCTGAATACCAGATAAACCGCTGGATCACAAGCCTTGCACTGGTTGTCGTTGGCGTGATGTACTGCCTCATCCGCGGTTACGCCGCCGATATGTTCATGATCAGCATGGGTGTCTATCTCTACAAGATGATCGACGGCTTGGCTGATGTATACGAGGGTCGGCTCCAACAGGCAGACAAGCTGTATCTGGCAGGCATCTCGCTTGCGCTTCGCTCCGTTGTGGTGATCATCGTCTTTGCGGCTTGTCTGTTCATCACCAGAAACCTCGCGGCTTCGTGTATCGTTATGGCAGTAGCTGCAGCGGTTTCCTTCGTCGTTGTCACGTTCCCGCTCGCACATTTCGAAACCCCCAAGTCCCGCTCACGCAACCTTGCCAGCATCCGTGCACTGTTCAAGCAATGTTTCCCGCTTTTCATCGCCCTGTTCTCATTTGCCCTCATCGACGCCATGCCCCGCTTCATCATGGAAAGCGTGCTGCCATACGACAACCAGCTGTATTTCTATGTGATGTGTTTTCCCGCCTCGGCCATCGTACTCATCATCGGCTTTGTCTATAAACCCCTGCTCCTTCGTATGGCAAACCTGTGGGCAGATCCAGCGAAACATCGCAAATTCGACACCATGGTCATCGTAATCATCGCAGCGGTCCTGTTCTTGTGCG
Organism: Coriobacteriia bacterium; assembly: GCA_009781535.1. Taxonomy (GTDB): domain Bacteria; phylum Actinomycetota; class Coriobacteriia; order Coriobacteriales; family UBA8131; genus WRHU01. Next base: position 5,959 of record WQXX01000068.1, read on the forward strand.
GTGTGATGGTCTTCGTCATAGCTACTATCGGAATACCTATCATGAGCTTTTTATACGGCATCGATTTTGAATCGTTTAGAGGCTTGTTCTATGTCATGCTCGCAACCGGCGGCGTCATGGCTGCCATCGATTTCCTTTATGCGGTTATCACCGTAT
>WQXX01000069.1 GCA_009781535.1 Coriobacteriia bacterium
AGAGTGTGTCGACATCGTGAGCTGATAGCCGATACCAGCGACTTCGACAGTCACACCACGGTTATCACGAGCAACGAGACGTCCGCGCAGGTAAGAGATCATCGAGGCGCCTTTCTCATATGGGCATGGCAAATTGCAACAGCAAGCGCATCTGCGGCATGGTCTGGGTTTGGAATATGGTCTAAGCCCAGGATCGCGCGCACCATATATTGTACTTGTTCCTTGCTGGCTGAACCGGCGCCTACGACAGAATTCTTAACCATTGCAGGCGCATATTCGCCGATAAGCAGTTGCAGCGAGGAGGCAGCCACGAGCGCCGCGCCGCGTGCCTCAGCAGTCGCAATGGCGCTTTTTGAGTTTCCCTTGTGGTAGACCGTCTCGATACCGAGTTCGGTAGGCGCATAACGTTCGATGATCAGGCGCAGCTCGTTAAAGATATACCCGAGACGTTCGTGCACACTTTCCTGCGCGCTTGTCGAGATGCTGCCGTAGGCTAAGGCGTTGAGCTTGGATCCAGTAAGCGATATCACGCCCCATCCACAGTTGGCTAGCCCCGGGTCTATCCCCAGGATGCGCACCTCGCTTTGTTGAGAATTAATACCCTTTGCGTCGCGCAGATATGTCGCAGGCCTCTCATTTGTGTCAGAGGCCGATGACATCTTTAAAGCTCCTTCTCAAAAGGAAAACGCACCGTGATGGTCTCCCCTTTGACGCTGACCTTTGGCATCTCTGACAGTGAGAGGTAATACCGCTTTGCCAAAGGCTCAAACGCACGCTCCAGGGCGCGCGAGAAATCATCGACGTCTTCACGCGCCAGCTTTAGACCGCGTGTGTCCTTGGTAAGATCAATAGCGCCCTGCTCACGGGTAACTCGACGAGGCATAACGACGTCAAGCATAGGCTTCAGCGGCGATATCTGCCCGCTGATGATGCGATGAGCAGTACGCTCTGAGATATCCAGGCCAAGATTCCTGCTTGCTTCAACGAGTTCGGCCGCATCCGCGCTTGCGGCAAGACGCTCACACAAAGGCAGGGTATTCAGGTCAGAACAAAACAGCAGGCGCTCACGACCGAGCTTGAATTGTCCATAATCGATCAATGTCGCAACAATCTCTGACGGAGAGCCGAGATAGACGGTGATCCCCTGCTGCCTGCCTCGAGAGCGATGGATGAGCGCGAACTCGATAGTGTTTCGGATGATGTTATGAGGGCCGCGTGAGATGTAAGGTAGACCATCGTCGTTGCGTTCAAGCGTGGGCAAGGTCGACTGGTCGCTTCTTTCAGGTAGCTCAGACGTATTGATAAGAACGGTAAGCGCACTTCCCGCTCCGGGGGAGGAATCACAGACGCGTGCCTCGAGCGTATTGCTCTTGATAGAATAAAGCGCCATGCCACGACCGTGCACTCCCCAGTCATCCATGACCATGTCATCGAGTTTTGAGGTGACACGAGGCTCAAAGATGAGCGCCTGCATCGCCAGAGGGATGCCACTGCCATCGTCGATGACCGTCAAGCGTCGTTCATCACCTTCTTTGAAAGTTGAGATGAAAACTCTGGTAGCGCAGGCGTCGCGGGCATTGCGCAACAATTCGATGATGATATCCTCGACATGGCGTATGTCATGTTTGGCCTGACGACGCTCCGCTTCGGCGGTACGCAGGCGCACAAAGCCGTCGCCGAGGTTTTCCTCGACACGGAGATGAACCTCGCCCGAGACCTGTTCGATGAAACGTATGAGGGATGAGTCGTCCATTGCTCCTCATTGTCCCTGTTGCCGAATCTGACTACTTAGCAATACCCTGCGCACGGCTCTCACGGATGACAAGCACCTTGATCTGACCAGGATATTCCATCTCATCCTCGATCTGGCGGGCGATGTCATGGGCCAGAACCGTAGCTTCAAAATCGTTTATTTTCTCAGGTTTGACCATGACGCGCACCTCACGTCCTGCCTGCATCGCGTAGGTCTTCTCAACTCCGTCGTAAGCGTTTGCGATCTCTTCAAGCTTCTCAAGGCGCTTGATATAACTTTCCAGGGTCTCACGACGTGCGCCCGGACGCGCAGCAGAGATGGCGTCAGCAGCTTGTACCAGTACTGCAAGCACGGTTGAAGGATCGACGTCTGCATGGTGCGCTTCGATCGCATGGATGATCTCGGGACCTTCGCCAAAGCGACGCGCCAGGTCGGCGCCGATGAGGGCATGCGATCCATCGACCTCATGGTCGACAGCCTTGCCAAGGTCGTGTAACAGTCCAGCGCGTTTGGCAGGCACAGGGTCAAGCCCCAGCTCGGCCGCCATGACGCCGGTGAGATAGGCAACCTCGAGTGAGTGTTTGAGTACATTTTGTCCATAGGAGGTACGGAACTTAAGGCGGCCGAGCGTCTTGATCAACTCAGGATGCAGGTCATGGATTCCTGTGTCGAATGCTGCCTGGCTACCAGCTTCCTGTACTTCTCGATAGACCAGATCGGTAGCCTTGCTGAACATTTCCTCGATACGAGCCGGGTGGATACGACCATCGGCTATCAGGTTTTCGAGCGTGATGCGTCCGATCTCGCGGCGCACAGGGTCAAAGCTTGAGACGATGACCGTCTCGGGAGTGTCATCAATGATCAGGCTGATGCCGGTAATCTGCTCAAAGGTTCGGATATTGCGACCTTCACGCCCGATGATGCGACCTTTAAGATCATCGGACGGAATAGTCACACTTGAGACCGTGTGCTCAGCTGTGTGCTCGGCAGCGACGCGTTGTATCGTCAAGCTCAAGATATCGCGAGCCCTTTTCTCGGCCTCATTGCGCACCTGTTGTTCGCTTTCACGGATGATGATGGCAGCTTCGCGTGTGACGTCGTTTCGCAGGCTGTTAAGAAGTTCCCTGCGTGCTTCATCGCTTGTCATACCCGCAATGCGCTCTAGCGAAATGTTGACCTGTTTTAGAGCCTCGGTCAGATCGCGATCCTTCCGTTCGACTTGCCCGCCTAAGGACGATATCTGGTGCTCACGCGCATCAAGTGCATTCGCACGTTTGTCTAAGCTTTCCTCGCGTTGGATCAGGCGGTTATCATGCTGCTTAGCTTCCCTACGCCATTCATTGGATTCCTTATCAGCTGCCTGCTTCATCTGGTAAGCAGCATCCTTTGCCTCAATGAGTGCCTCGCGCTTGAGGTTTTCAGCCTGCTTTTCTGCATCACGGATAAGGCGCGTAGCATTTTCAGCTGCATTCTTCGCTGAACTGTTTGTAAGGAATCTGACGACGAGATAACTGATCCCCATGCCCACGAAAAGGGCGATGATGATTGCAATAATCATTTCTCCTGGCATATAAAAACACCCCATTACATCTTCAAAAGTAAGTATCATAAGTCATAAGGATGTTACACCAAAGAAAAAGCCGGATGTAACATCCGGCATGATGATCGAAACCTCGTGTCGCCCGAGCTGTTTCATGGTAACTTGAAAGAACAATGTCCCAAAGCAGGGGCGAATCATATACAAACACGCACAAGTGTCGTGATCAAAATGCCGTTTTATATGGTAAAACACCTTTATGAGCACGTCAACCATTATAATCAAGAAGGTATCATTTTCTATCGCTTTCAAGGGCGCATAAAACTCGGCTTGAACAAGGATAAAGTTGTGCTGAGGAATCATCCAGAAAAGTGAAAGTGATAATATGCAACATTGTTGTTTTGGGTAGTGCCAAGCGAAAAGAGGTACGGTCATGATTATTGGGATCCCACGAGAATCGGATCCAAAGGAGACGAGGGTTGCCGCGACGCCAAAAAGCGTGCTGCAACTCATAAAGATGGGTTATGAGGTAATAGTCGAGAGCGGAGCAGGCGAGAAAGCCTCATTTCCTGATGGGGAATATGCTGCTGCTGGCGCCTCGGTTGTTGAAAAGACAGATGCGTGGAACGCTGAGCTTGTCATCAAGATCAACGCACCGCTTGACGACGAGATCGATCTGCTTAAAGCCGGCAGCACACTCATCAGCCTGATTGCCGCGCCGCGCTCTCCTGAGCTGTTGAAAAAGCTTGCGTCAAAAAGCCTGACTGTTCTGGCCATGGATTCGGTACCGCGCATTTCGCGCGCGCAATCATTAGACGTTGTCACCTCAATGGCCAACATCGGTGGGTATCGTGCTGTCATCGAGGCAGCTCATGAGTTTGGCTCATTGTTCACGGGGCAGGTAACGGCTGCAGGAAAAGTTCCTCCAGCCAAGGTGTTTGTTTCTGGCGCTGGCGTGGCTGGTTTAGCTGCCATCGGCACCGCCCGTGCACTTGGGGCTATCGTGCGCGCTACCGACATACGCGTAGAAGCTGGCGAACAGGTAGAATCCATGGGGGCTGAATTCGTTCATGTTGACTCTGCCGATCAGCAGAAATCAAGCGATGGATATGCCAAAGAGGCTTCTCAGGACTATGCCGCCGCAGCTGCTCGCATGTATGCGGAGCAAGCGCGCGAAGTCGATATCATCATCACCACAGCGCTTATACCTGGAAGGCCAGCTCCTCGGCTTATCACAGAAGAGATGGTTGCATCGATGAAGCCTGGCTCTGTCATCGTTGATATGGCTGCGGCAAACGGTGGCAATGTGGCAGGGTCGCGTCCTGATGAGATAGTTGTAACGGATAACGGCGTCAAGATCATCGGCTATACCGATCTGCCAGGTCGTCTGCCCACCCAGGCGTCGCAGATGTTTGCGACCAATATTGTTAACCTGATGAAACTCGTCACTCCAGCTAAAGACGGCATCTTAACGCTTGACTTGGATGACGTGGTACAGCGCGGCATATTGGTGGTACATGAAGGAGAAGTGACCTGGCCACCACCTGCGGTCAGTGTATCGGCAACACCGCCGCCAACCGCCGAGGTAGCTGCCCCGATCAAGAAGGAGAAGAAGAAACGCGACCCACGCGTGACGTATGTTGTCATGGCGATTTGCGCTGCAGCCCTTCTTGCGCTGTTCTTCATATCCCCAGGTGGTCTGCTCGGACACTTCATGGTATTCATGCTCTCAGTGGTTGTGGGATTCTATGTCATCGGCAATGTATCGCACTCGCTTCATACACCGCTGATGAGTGTAACTAACGCGATATCCGGAATCATCATTGTCGGGTGCCTTGCGGGGCTTCAGCTTATCGACCAGACGACTGCCATCACTACGGGTAGCAACCTTGCCATCCTCATACTTTCGGTACTGGGCATATTCCTGGCAAGTATCAATGTATTCGGAGGGTTTACCGTGACCCAGCGGATGCTACAGATGTTCAGGAAAGGATGAGATCATGCGAATTTCACTCATTGCAGGATCCTTCATCATCGCCGGACTCCTGTTCATACTCGCCCTGGCTGGGTTATCAAAACATGAGACGTCAAAACGAGGCAACATCTTTGGCGCTATCGGCATGGGGATTGCCCTTATCTTTACAATCCTCGGCACCGTCTTTGGGACCTATGAGCTCGAAGAGCTTACTGACGGCGCCACCATGGCAGCTGCAATCCTCGAATCAGCGCCGAGTTGGTCAATCATAGCCATCGTTGCTGCGATGGCCGTTGGCGCTGTATTCGGCATCGTCAAAGCGCTTAAGGTCGAGATGACCGGCATGCCTCAGCTCATCGCCTTGTTCCATAGCTTTGTCGGTCTTGCTGCGGTGCTTGTCGGCTGGACTGCATATTACGGAAGCGTTTCGAGCGGGCATTTTGATGGTCTCCACTCAGGAGAGCTCTTCGTGGGCGTCTTTATAGGCGCGGTCACTTTTACCGGCAGCATCATCGCTTATCTCAAGCTCTCAGCCAAGATGAAATCCGCTCCGCTTGTATTGCCAGGGCACAACATACTTAACCTTGTCGCTCTCATCGCTTTTGTCGCACTGACAGTACTTTTCATCCTCTATCCCGAGGGATTGACCGGTCTAATTTTGCTATCAGTAATGACAATTATAGCCTTGCTGCTCGGCCTGCATCTAGTTGCAAGCATCGGCGGCGGGGACATGCCCGTAGTCGTCTCCATGCTCAACTCCTACTC
>WQXX01000070.1 GCA_009781535.1 Coriobacteriia bacterium
ACAACACACGCACTCTACCTGCCATTCGCCTGATAGACCCCGGATCGAGCCCGGGGTGACACAAAAGGGCACGTCATTGCGAGACCTGTGCCAACAGGTCGTGGCAATCCATACTGCAAGCTCACCTGAAAACACACGCACTCAACCTACCATTCGCCTGATAGACCCCGGATCGAGCCCGGGGTGACACAAACGGGCACGTCATTGCGAGACCTGTGCCAACAGGTCGTGGCAATCCATACTGCAAGCTCACCTGACAACACACGCACTCTACCTGCCATTCGCCTGATAGACCCCGGATCGAGCCCGGGGTGACACAAACGATACATACACTTTCTGGGCGACAACTTTGTTTATCCTATAACTCTCCCGCTAGACCCTTCGATTACGGGCTTCGCCCTACACTCAGGGCGACGTTACGAGCTGCGGGTGCGTTCGACTGCCTCCGCCCAGCCATCTAAAAGACTGACTCTTGTGTGCTCGGGCATGCACGGCATGAAGTACATATCGGACGAGTGGAGGCTTTTAAGCTCGTCGACATCCTTCCAAAAGCCGGTGTACAAGCCTGCTAGATATGCCGCACCCAAAGCTGTCGTCTCGATATTCGTTGGCCGGGCAAGCTGCTTGTTGAGAATATCACTTTGGAACTGCATGAGGAAGTTATTGGTTGACGCCCCGCCATCAACATGAAGCACGCTGATGGACTGGCAGGCGTCTGCCTCCATCGCGCTCACCAAGTCGTGCACCTGGTAGGCAAGCGACTCAAGCGACGCCCGGACGATGTGCGTGCGCTCCGCTCCCCGCGTAAGCCCGTAGATCGCACCGCGGGCTTGCGCATCCCAGTAGGGCGCGCCCAGCCCGGTAAAGGCAGGCACCACGTACACACCTGCGGTATCCTCGACACTGTACGCCAGCGCTTCGCTTTCCTGAACGGTTGTAAGAAGCCCGAGCTTGTCGCGCAGCCATTGGACAAGAGCGCCCGCCATGAACACGCTGCCCTCGAGCGCATACTCGATGTGTTGGGCGCCCGGCGCTGAAGCTGCGATGGTTGTTACCAGGTTGTTCTTTGAGGTGCAGGCTTTCTTTCCGGTATGCATAAGAAGAAAACAGCCCGTGCCATAGGTGTTCTTGGCCTCCCCCGGCTTAAAACAGCACTGCCCAAAAAGCGCAGCCTGCTGGTCGCCAGCAACCCCGCTGATAGGAACCTCTCCCACAATGCTTTGCTGAGACGTCATGCCAAAGTTGCTCGATGAGGGCTGGACGCTTGGCAGCATCGAAAGCGGTACACCGAAAAGGTCGCACAGCCACTCGTCCCAACAGCCCCGATGGATGTCAAAGAGCATCGTGCGGCTTGCATTAGTCACGTCAGTCGCGTGGACCTCGCCTTGCGTCAGCGACCAGATGAGCCAGGTGTCGATTGTGCCAAAGGCGAGCTTTCCTGCCTTGGCAAGCTCATGCGCCCCTGGCACCGCGTCAAGTATCCATTTGATCTTGCTTGCCGAGAAATATGCATCGGGCAGCAGGCCGGTGGTTTTGGTGATACGTTCTGCTACCTCCGGGTCTGAGCACAGCTCGTCGATGATCTGGGTGGTGCGTCGGCATTGCCAAACGATGGCGTTATGGATGGGCGCGCCCGTTTCGCGATTCCATACCACCGTGGTCTCGCGCTGGTTGGTGATGCCGATACAGGCGACCTCGCCCGGTTTGACGGAATTCGTAACGAGGAGATTGGTTAAAGCCCCCAGTTGGGAGGACAATATCTCGAGCGGGTCATGCTCCACCCAGCCTGGCTGCGGATAGATCTGCGGGAAGAACTGCTGGTTGATACCGCATACGGTACCTTTCCTGTCGATGAGTAGCGCGCGCGACGAAGAGGTGCCCTGATCCAGAGCAACAACATACTTCTTGGTTGTGGTCTTTGCGGTTGTTCTTGCAGCGGCCTTTGCTTCGAGCATGACTGACTCCTTTGGAACCTACAACAACCCAGGTCGAGCCCGGGGTGACAAAACGATTAGTTACTGCTTTCCTGACGCGGATGAGAGAGCGCGGTCATCCAGCTCGCAAGGCCTGCGTATACGTCCTTCTTGCCCGTCTCGTTGAGAACCTCGTGGCGCATGTCGGTGTACAAAACGACGTCAACCTGCCGTACCCCGGCGTTCTTCAGAAGGCTGGCTGCCTTTTGCACCCCGGCGCCATTGGCTCCAACCGGATCGAGCGAGCCGGCAATAAAGAGAATGGGCAGGTCGCGCGGTACCTTTGCGGCATTTGCGGCAGTGGCAATCTCTGCGGTGATGTCGGTTAAAGCAACATACGCGCCGGCAGAGAAAGGAACCCCGCATAAAGGATCGGCGATATAGGCGTCGACGATAGCCTCGTCGGTGCAGAGCCAGTCGTAGTCGGTGCGTGCGTTTTTGATCTTCTTCGCATACGCGCCCGCTCCCAGGCCTTCGAGGAAGTCGCTTTTATACGTCTCGCCTTTCGACTTTGTAATACGTTTCGCGATTGTGTTGCCGATCTTGGAGAGCAGAATGGGTTGCTGCCCGCTGCCACATAGAATCGCTCCGGCAAGGCCCTGCGTATGATAGGTGATGTATGCTCTCACGATGAAGCTACCCATTGAGTGCCCGAACATAAAGAACGGGAGTTGCTGCGAGAACCGCTCCTCGGTTGCCTCACTGATGAGGCTTCTCAGTTCATGTACGTCCTCGATCAGTATGGTCTTCCCATTTTCTGCAGGGATGCAACTGAGCAACTCAGGGCTTGCGATGCTCTGTCCATGCCCAAGCATGTCGGCGGCGCCAACCACAAAACCCTGGCCTGCCAAAAAGCGCGCAAAGCCCTCGTAGCGGTTGATGTGTTCCTCCATACCATGGACAATCTGCACGATGGCTTTTGGCTTGACGCCTTCGTTTGGCCTGACGCCCTCGCCGGGCTCGCAGCCTTTGCTTGGCTCGACGCCCCCGTTTGGCTCACTATCTTTGCTTGGCTCGACGCCCTCGCCGGATTCACTTACCTTTTCGGGTTCACTTCCCGCGCAGCCAACAGGCACCCACATACGTGCATTGATTTGAGTAACACCGTCTTGAGACAGAAAACTGAACCTGATAGTTTCTACGCCTGAATCCGTTGTCGAGACTTTATCCTGCATGTCCATTATCTTGCCTCCAAATCTTTGACCAAGGCTTGAGTGTAAGGCTAATTATACTCACATGAAATCATTCTTCGACCAAAGGAGAACCAAATAGAGCCATCTGTTCTGCGATTGTTTCTGCGATATGCGTGCTCGCCTCAGATGATACCCCCGCTTGTCGCGCGTAATCCGGCCAACAGCTCAACACAGAAATATTATTTTTAAGTACCTGACAGGCATAGGGAACCTGATACGTGTTGGCAAATTGACGCAGATCCTTGTTGGTAATCTTGCTGTACTTGCCATCAAGACCCATAAGATGTTCCCGCAACCACTTGTTTTGGGGGTTGTAGGCAAAAGTAATATCATACGCTGGCGCTAGACGCCAGACGCCCGAATAATCCATAAGAAAGGAGAAGTTCTTGCTGTGGTCGTCGCAGTTGGCAGCCATGAAATTGAATGCCATTCGTCTAAAAGCCTCGGTTTTTGCTTCATCTCCCAAAGCAAGACGCCCAATAACCGCAAAAAGGGATGCGTAATCATTGGCATGTAAAAGATTGAAGTCGATGTTATCCATTGCGCAGAGGCTTTGAAGATGCAGTTTTTGCGTTAGCTTGTACCCTGGCGCATTTTCCGTTTCCTCATCATCGATGCGATCAAAACGACGTATCATGAAATGAGCTCTGCCGTTCTCCTCCAGCAGGCGAGTTTCTGGCATCTGTATCCCTGCATCTTTCGCCATCAACGAGTAGGCGTATTCGATGCGCCCATACTGCTGTGTTCTCCCCAGTCCTGGTTTTATGCCATGCCCTGTTTCTTGGTCAAGCTCTGGGTCTTTGCCAACGCCGTCGAACTTTATTAGCCACGATTCCTTACCAGCTTCCGGCCGATGCCCAGCTGTTAACTCCTCCGTATGGGGGTCGATATTGATGACAGCTTTGGCTCTTGCTCCACCAGCGCTGACTCCAACAGACAACAGGCTCTGCAACGCTTTTTTCGAGTCTTTGTCACTCGCGAGGTTCCCATGGATCGCATCGCGAGCTGCCGAGACCAGCTCCGCAACATCAAGCATCGCACTTGGCTCTTTGCCGAGAGAGAACGCCGGCTTGAATTCCAGAGCTCCCATAGCTCTGTCGGCAACATAAGCAAGACGGTCAAGTGGAGTGATTTCTGCAGATGTCACCCCCAGTTGTGCAAGATGCGCATTGACAAGAGTGTTGCCAAAATGGTCAGGAAGCGCGTCGGCTATAGCCGGAGGCAGCCCGTACCAGGTGCTCTTTGAGATGTTGCGAAAAACCTGTGCACCTGGTTTGAGTGGCAAATGTAGAGGGCTGATGGAAAACCCTTGCTTGAGCCATTCAGGGTAATACTCAAATGCATACGAGCTCTTTACTCCTGGCTCAGCGGCTACGACGCCGACCTTCTTTCCATACAGCGAGACCTCTATCGCTTCAACATGTTTAAAGGCCATGTTCGTCCTCCGCTTTTATGGAGGTGTCTGTGGAGTTTCTAATAGAGGTGTCTGCGCGATTTCCAATGGGGCTGCCTGCGCTGGTTTTTGCGGAGGTGTCTGCGCTGGTTTTTGCGGAGGTGTCTGCGTGATTTCCAATGGGGCTGACTACGCGGGTTCGCGAAACACGCTGCGGACGAGCAACCTTCCTTTGGGTCTCTCTGAATACTGCAATGGGGCTGAACTCTTTGGAGCTCTCATGCCATTCTGTGAATACCCGCATTTCTCCAATTACCGTAAGGACTTTTATCATGGTGCGTAAAGTCGAGCCTCTTCCCAGCTCAAGGTTGCGAACCGCGGTCGGTGACAGATTCGCGCGCGCAGCCACGTCCTCTAACGAGAAGCCGTTACGGATTCTCGCTTGACGTATCGTTGCGCCAATCTCTGCTTCTTCATGTATGGCATCATACATATCGTGATATCCTGTCGCTGTATTCGAATTCTTTATACTCTGCTTTTATATAGTTTATCACAATATTGCTGGTTATACTATTAATTTCCAGTTGTTATCTGCATTGTTTTTTACATTCATCCTGGCGCTTATCGGGCTATCTTGGAGCTTCTCTACACATATGCCTTTACGAGGTCGATGAAGTCGGTGGCGACAAGGGCGGCTCCGCCGATTAGACCACCGTCGATATTGGGCATGGGCACAAAGTGTTTGACATTGCTCGGTTTCATCGAGCCGCCGTAGAGGATGCGCATCTCCTGCGCGATTTCATCTCCGTATAGCTCAATCAGTGTGTCGCGGATGGCAGAGCAGGTCTCCTCTGCCATCTCAGGCGTCGCGGTACGTCCGGTGCCGATAGCCCAGATAGGCTCATAGGCGATGACAGCGCGCTGCGCGTCGTCGGCGGTTACGCCGACAAGCGCAGCGCGCACCTGTGAAGTCACATAACTTGCGGTCTCGCCAGCTTCGCGGGTCGCGAGGCTTTCTCCGCAGCAGATGATCGGGATGATGTTGTTTCTGATCAGGGCGCGCGCTTTGGCGTTGACCATCTCGTCGGTCTCGTGGAAGAATTCTCGACGCTCGGAGTGGCCGACGATGCAGTAGGTGCAGCCGAGTTCTTTGAGCATTTTCGGCGAGATGGCGCCGGTAAATGCGCCTTCGTCCTCCCAGAACACATCTTGAGCACCGAGCTTGATCGGCGACTTGTCAAAGCCAAGCACGATGCGGACACTTCGTAGGGAGGTAAACGGAGGGCAGACGAGCACATCCACCGATTTGTATTCTTTCATGTACTCAAACGACAGCTTCTGGGTGAGTTCCGTTGCCTCAGCCGCTGTTTTGTTCATCTTCCAGTTTCCTGCGATCATTGGACGCCGTGCCATTGCTACCACACTCCTTGTCGT
>WQXX01000071.1 GCA_009781535.1 Coriobacteriia bacterium
CACCGCAAACCCTGCCCTTCCCGGTTTTACCGCATCCAAGATCCTCTGGGTTAAGAAACACGAACCTCATCTCTATGAACGCTGCCGCCACATCCTGTTGCCAAAGGACTACCTGCGCTTTAAACTCACAGGTCAGTTCGCAACAGAGGTGTCCGATGCATCAGGGATGCAGTTACTGGATATACGGGAGCGCCGATGGTCGGATGAGGTGCTGCAGAAACTGGATATCGACCATGCCCTGCTTGCACAGGTATACGAATCGCCGGACGTTACCGGTGTAATCAGCAGGCAGGCATCCGAATTGACGGGCCTTTCTGAGAATACCGTCGTTGTAGGAGGTGCGGGTGATAATGCTGCCGCTGCAGTTGGCACCGGCGTTGTGCATGACGGTGTCGCTTTTACTACCATCGGGTCTTCGGGCGTAGTATACGCCCATACAAGCCAAGTCTCTGTCGATCCCAAAGGTCGCGTGCACACCTTCTGCTGCGCTGTACCAAACGCTTGGCATGTGATGGGGGTCACTCAGGGAGCGGGCTTGAGCTTGCGATGGTTCCGCAATCAGTTCTGCCATGAGGAAGTCCTTGCTGCAAACCAGGAGGGTATAAGCGCATATCAACTCATGGATCAAGCCGCCGCGCATATCCGGATTGGAGCCGACAGGCTGGTCTTTCTCCCTTACCTGATGGGCGAGCGGACTCCCTATCTTGATTCCGACTGCCGCGGCGTGTTTTTTGGGTTATCGGCAATGCATACCCGCGCCCATCTGATACGCGCCGTAATGGAAGGGGTCACCTTCTCGCTGAACGACTGCCTGTCAGTCCTGAAAGAACTGAGAATAGCTCCAGAGACCATGCTCGCCACCGGTGGAGGCTGCAACAGCCCATTGTGGAGGCAGATGATGGCGGACGTCTATGATTGCCCGGTCGCAACCGTGTCATCAAAAGAAGGCGCGGCTTTAGGAGCGGGCATACTGGCAGCTGTAGGCGCAGGGCTTTACCCCAGTGTGGAGGAAGCCTGCGATGTTATTGTGGAAAAAGAGCCTGCGCTGATTCCTAACAAGACGCATTCGGAGCAATACCGAAAAGCATACGGAATATACCGCGCACTTTACCCCGCGCTGAAGGATCATTTTATTGGTTTACAGGTAATCTAATCTGGGAAGCACCCTGTCTGAGCTCTGTCTGGGCTCCGTCTGAGCCCTGTCCGGGCAGGTTTCTTCTCATAGGGCACCACTTATAGAGAGGAGGATATCAATGCCACGTATTACAATCGATATGGTTCATCCTGAGCTACGAAGCAAGGCAAAATCCATCGATAAGCCCATGCAGGCATTCTCTCTCACGAAAACACGGATCCTCAAAGCTTTGTGCCAGTTATTGCGCAGACGCCATAGCCCACAGATGAACTATCGGCAGGAGTACATCATTCGACCCGACGGTTCCCGCCTGCGCATATGCGTCTACACACCGCATCAACGGCGCGAGAACGTCTTGGGCTTGCTCTGGATTCACGGTGGCGGTTATGTGATCGGTGTGCCTGAGCAGGACGATGCATATATCCTTCGGTTTATCGAAGCAAGCGGATGCGTGGTGGTCGCACCAGACTATACGCTCGCTCCAGACAAACCGTATCCGGCTGCGCTGGATGATTGCTATCTTTCACTTCTCTGGCTGCGAGACCACGGGATCGAATATGGCATGAGACCTGATCAGATTTTCGTAGGCGGTAACAGCGCCGGTGGTGGGCTTGCTGCGGCAGTCTCTCTGTATGCTCGCGACAAAAGCGAGGTCGCCATAGCTTTCCAGATGCTTCTGTATCCGATGCTCGATGACAGGGCTACGGTCTCATCAACCAACAATAACGCGCCGGTATGGAACTCAAACGACAACGATGGTGCTTGGCGGCTGTATTTGGGCGATTCTTATCGAAGTGAAGGGGTTCCCATATATGCGGCGCCGGGGCGTACGGTGGACTACTCAGCTCTGCCTCCAACCCTTTCATTCGTTGGAAACATAGAGCCCTTTTACGATGAGACGGTCATATTCATTGACAACCTGAAAAAGAACGGCATTCCAGTGCAGTTCAAGGTTTTCGACGGGTGCTTTCACGCTTTTGACCGAATGTGCGCAAAGACCGAAATCGCAAAACAAGCTGTGGTTTTTCTTATGGAGAACTTTGCTCACGCTGTCGAGAATTATTTTGCACCACAGAATCTCCCATAGAACAAGCGTCAGAGACACAAAAAGGGGAAATTTGAGGGACACATACGAGTAAAAGACTGACACGTATGAGTAAAAGACTGGAGGGACACATATGAATTTCGAGATCAAGGATTCCACACCACGCGTCGCAAACAACAGGCACTGGCAGTTCTGCGTCGGCTCAGGGCAGGCAAAGCTGGCGCTGAGAAGCGATTACGCAGCACAGCTGGCTTATGTCCACAAAGAACTGGGCTTTGAGCGTGTCCGCTTCCACGGTATTTTCGACGAATGTATGGAAGCCTATCAAGGCGCAGACAGCTACCTGAGAATCGGGCGAGCAAAGCATTTTACTAACTACAACTTCCTGAATATCGGTATTGCGTACGACAATGTTCTCGCAGCAGGGATGAAGCCATTTGTCGAACTATCATTCATGCCCGGAAGACTTGGAAAGAAGAAAAAGGCAAAATCAGAGATCTCAGGCATCAACAACTCCATGCCAAAGGATGATGCAGCTTGGCAGGACTTCATTCAGGCTTTTCTTGGCTTCTTGATTCATCGCTATGGCAAAAAAGAAGTGGCTGGATGGCATTTTGAGGTTTGGAATGAGCCAAATATCTTTGTATTCTTCAAGGGGAATAGACAGGACTACTTCCATCTTTATGAGATTACCACGCGCGCGATAAAAGAGGTAGAGCCTGCAATCCAAGTCGGTGGGCCTTCGACAGCGCTTTGCGCTTGGCTACCAGAGTTCATCGCCTTCACAAAAGCCAACGATGTGCCGCTTGACTTTATCTCGACGCACTATTACCCGGGTGAACCGCTCGGTCTGGGTTTAATGTTCAAATATGTGAAAAGTATGCTCGTCGACAGCATTGCAAAGATGAACCGCCTTGGCAGCGGTCGCGTGATTGATGGCGGGCGATGCTTCATGAACGACCAGACTGAGGATAAGGATGAAATGGAAAAGGGTCTGATGGGTAAGCAGACCGCCATCGCCCGCAAAGAAGCGGGTGACCTTCCTTTCTACATCACAGAATGGAACCTTAGCGCTACCGTTACCGCATACTCAAACGACACCAGGAAGGGAGCCGCTTTCCTGATTAAGTCCATTGTCGAAATGGATTGCTCTGTAGACGGTTCCTCGATCTGGACCTTCAGCGACATATTCGACGAGTTCATGCTGCTGCCCGATGAGTTTTCCGGCGGTTTTGGGTTGTTGACAGTCAGCGGCATTCCAAAACCACAGTTCCACGCCCTGAAGATGATGTCTCGAACAGGGACTCGCAAGTACGATCTACCGATAACAAATGACGAGATCGAGATCGCCGCATACGAAAGCGACAATGAAAAGCAACTGTTTGTTTTTCGGCATCGTATGAAAAATGTTGATGCGCCCGCTCAAGACTACGAGATATCCTTTGAGATTCCCTGCGTGCCCGCAACGGTGACCCTTGAAACGATTGACGAGGATCACGGTAACCCACTGAAGCTCTGGGAGGAGATGGGTAAACCGGTACTCAACAGAGAGCAGGCTGCCGCCTTATGTGCACAATCGACGCCTGTCGCACAGGATGTACCTATCCAGTATGCAGAGCACATACTCAGGCTTTCTGGCTCACTGAGGATAAACGACATACATTTTTACCGGATCTGCTTGGAGCAGTAAGCCGTAGACAGGAGAGCCGTAAAGCAGCAAAGCGTAGGGCATTAATACAACAGGTCGGTCATGTGGCAGAAAGAAGAAAGAGTCACTATGAAAGAGTATAAAACAGGTTATTCGGTGCAAGAGCTTTATTCAGACACGTACGTGATTATAGATAAAGGAGTCGGGCAAGGCAGCGTGCGAATGTATCTGCTGGTTGGGAGCAAAAAAGCGCTCCTGATCGATAGCGGGCATGGTCTTCTCAACCTCAAAGAGATCATCGCTACCATTACAGACAAAGAAGTGGTCTGCGTATGCACGCACGGGCATGTGGATCATGCGCTCGGCGCACGCCAGTTTGATACGTCGTATCTCCACAGCAAGGACTTTGATGTCTTCAAGATACATTCCAGTGATGGCTTTATCGATGACATGGCGATAAAAGGGCTCATGATGGCGCCGATGAAAAGGACGCGCGAAAACCCGAACTATCTTGCCAGAGTCGAGAAGATGAAGGAGCCGCATTACCTGTTGCCGCAGGCGCTGGATGATATCGAAGTGTTTGATCTGGGAGGTCGAACGGTGACATGGCGCGCAACCCCGGGACATACGCAAGGCAGCGTTATTCTCGTCGATGAAAACAATCACGTGGCGTTCGATTCTGACACCGCCGCGCCAGGCGCATGGCTTTTCCTGCCTGAGTCAAGCCCCTTGGAGGACTACAAAAAGGTGTTGGAGGATTACCTTGTTTTCATTCAGGAACAGGGCATCACGCATCGCTATGCCGGGCATACAGGAAAAGCCCTTAGCGCAAGAAACCTCCAGCAACTGATAAGCTGTGTTGATACTGCAATGGCAAAACGGGAAAAAGGGATAAAGGTCAAAACGCTTTTCGGCGCTGCCCGCATCGTGTTTGCGGGAGGCTCATTGTTGTTTTGCGGGAGGTAGAGTTATCATGGAGTTCAAGAAATACTTCACCCTGAGCTTTGACGACGGTGTCGAGCAGGATAAGACGGTTATCGCCTTAATGAAGCAATATGGGCTGAAAGGCACATTTAACCTGAATGCGGGCTTGTTCGGGCATCGACCGAGCTTTGTGAATATCAGTCGCATTCCTCGAGACGAGATTTGCCAGGTGTACGAAGGTTTTGAGATCGCATCGCACGGGTACAAACATGAGAATTTCCGGATGCTCTCGGCAAGTAAGCAGGAAGCATCGATAGCAAGCGACATAAGCGCACTATCGGTGATGACCAACTCGACGATACTTGGGCATGCATATCCTTACGACGCATATACCACGACTGTCGAAGCGTGCCTTAAAGAGCTCGGCATCATCTATGCCCGACGAGCGCGCGGCAAGGGATCGTTCAGGTTTCCCGACAACCCGCTCAATTATGCTCCGACCTGCTGGTTCAACGCGAAAAATGTCTTCCAGTTGATAGACGACTTTGTAAAGGCGGAGCCACAAGACGAGGATCTCCTTTTTATGATGTGGGGACACGCATTCGAGATGGATTATGGTTTGCGGAAGTGCCCGCGTGAGCAGCTGGAACGGATCTTCTCGCGCATCGCCGGGCACTCAGACATTGTATACTGCACCAATGGGGAGGCATTCACTGTCTCATAGGCAGCCACTTTTCAGTGCCATCGATTACGAAGGGATACAAAAGGTCAATCTGCTCGAGTGGCTGCTGGAATAGTCCCCGACTTGGATCCATCCCGATGCAAGAAACCCTCGAAGAATTCAATGCAACCGGAATGCAACCGATAAGTGCGCTATAGTTGGTGGAGCAACCTGTTTCTTACTGATAGATTTATGCTGTCATTAAAAACCAGGAGAGGAGAGACAACATGCTAGCAGTTGGATTATTTGTAGTAGGCCGAGCAGAAATAACGTATATCGTCATCTTCACTATTATGCTGAGCGTATTCGTTGCCTTTGTATTCTTTATTATCCTTGGCATCCTTGCGCTTATCAAATATCTGCGGTCAAAGGATGTCCGCCAAGAGAAGACGGTCATAAGGAAATCTTTGGGAGGAGCTATTAAGGCACATCGCATCGAACACAAGATGACGCAGGAGTTTGTGGCTGAGACACTGGGCGTCAGCCGACAAGCGATCTCGAAATGGGAAAACGG
>WQXX01000072.1 GCA_009781535.1 Coriobacteriia bacterium
GTTTGCCGCGTGCGGTTGCCGAGGAGCTGTTTGCAATCCTGCGCCACGAGGAATGAGAGGCGTCCTCTCATTTCAAGAGCGCCATGAGGAATAAGAAGCCTCGCTTTAGTAAGTTTAGTAAGAGAGTAACGAGGAATAAGAGGCCTCGCTTTAGTAAGTTTAGTAAGAGAGCGCCATGTAGTAATACCATGACCAGTAGTATTCAAAGGATACGTAATCGCAGAACCAGTCTTTATACCCATAAGGGTCATTAAAATAGAACCCGTTCTGATCGCAGCCGGTCATGCAAAGGCAATGCAGGCCAACCCAGGGATGAACCATCCAAATGACAATCGGTTTTCCCTCGCGTAGGACACTGCGCAGGGTTTCAAAACTAACACCGCTGAGATTTTGGTACGAGCCAATGCGTTCTGCTATCCACAAACCGGCGCACTCAGGGTAGATGGTCCATCCATCCCAGCCTGTTGGGTCACCTACAAAACCGTAGTTCGGGTCGTTGCTGTACCACATTTCATCAAGACTCTGTTCTAACGTCGTAGAATAACCCGCATAGAGCAAAAGCATCGTGAGGCTTGCGATTTCGCAACCGGTGGGAGCGAGCGGAAACTGACTAACAAGTGGAACGTCTAACTGTACCGGAGATATTGTTTGCTGCACCGGCGGCAACGGTTGCTGCACCGGCGGCAAAGCCGGCTGCTCTATTGCCTCGGTTGTGTATGTAACAAAAAACTCTTCGGGAGGAAGCAACTCGGGGAACAACTCAAAAAAATTCGGCCTATTTTCGTAGTAGTTCGGGCTTGTATCAGACTCGTCAAGAGTGGAGTTTTGCGGTAGTTCATCCAGCAATGTATCTGGCAAAGACGACAACAAATCATCAAGCGAGGGTACAGCGTTCCCCCATGTGGCGATAATTACCAACATAAGGGCGATGCTGCCAACTGTCTTTGCTAACATCTTGGTCGGTTTTTTAAACCGCATGGGTCTCTCCCGCATACCCGTCGCGTCCAGCTCTGTGGAAAACTTACTCAATCCCCAATTATACTCCCAATTGTGCTTTCTTGTCCTTTTGATATGCCAGCATCTTGCTAACACTTTGGCGGCGTCGTTCAAAGCCGTAGCCACACTCTCAACGCGCACATTCAAAGCCGTAGCCGCACATTCAACGTTGCATACATTCAACGCGACATACATTCAACGCGCACATTCATCGCGTAGAGAATCAACAACGAATAGTCGCACCCACAGATGGTATACTCATACATGCAATGAAGCATCACAGGGAGCCACCGTATCAGACACGTTGTCATAAGTGAGGGATTATGAGCAATGAACAATCTGAACAGCCTCTGTTGTCTGAGGCGCCGGACCTCGTTATTATCACGGGGATGAGTGGCGCTGGGCGCACAGAAGCTATGCACACACTGGAGGATTTAGGCTATTTTTGTATCGATAATCTTCCGCCCGCTTTTCTTATCGACCTGGTCAAGCTTGCCGGGCTGCAATCAAGAAGTGCGCGGCGCTCGGGTAGCGCACGGCGTCTGGCTGTGGTCTGCGATCTGCGTGCAAAGGAATTCTTCTCCACACTTACCGTTGAGCTGGCGCTACTGCGCAAAAAAGGCCTCTTCTATACGATGATATTCTTGGACGCGACCGATGAGGCGCTGCTTGCGCGCTTCAAGGCGTCGAGACGACGCCATCCTCTCTGTGAGGGCGACATGACGATCACGGAAGGTATTACTGCGGAGCGCAATCTCATGGGAAGCGTGCGCGAGATTGCCAACTTTATCATCGACACCTCGAAAAAAGAGCCGCGCGCCTTGCGCAAGGAGATCCACGGGCTCATCTCGCAAAAAAGCGAGCAGGATGAGCTGCGCGTTGCGGTGTCCTCATTCGGTTTTAAGCACAACAGCCCGCATGATGCAGATATCATCATCGACGTGCGTTTCCTGCCCAACCCGTACTACGAGGAAAAACTACGCGCGCAAACAGGCCTGGACGACGCGGTGCGCTCTTTTGTCCTTGACCGCGCCGAGACCAAGGAATTCCTGCACAGTTGGTATGATTTGTTGCGCATCATCATGCCGGGTTATGTCGCCGAGGGCAAGCGGTACCTTTCGCTGGCGATTGGTTGCACGGGCGGGCAACACCGCAGCGTAACACTAGCGGAGGAGACGGGCGCTTTCCTTAAGCAATTGGGATATCAGACGACCGTCACTCATCGAGATTTGCAGCTGGCAGAAGGCGCTGTCTGACGTACCGCATGTCGCCCCGGACTTGATCCGGGGCCTAGAGGGTGAGTTGTAGGATGCTTGAGTGTGTCCGACAAAAACCTGGTGTATTCTTTATGTCACCCCGGACTTGATCCGGGGCCTAGAGGGTGAGTTGTAGGATGCTTGAGTATGTCCGACAAAAACCTGGTATATTCTTTACGTCACCCCGGACTTGATCCGGGGCCTATCAGGGTGGTAGTAGGTTGAGCGAGGATGTTGTCCAAAAGGCGTTGCTTGGATTGCGCGAGCAACGAGTGAAATAGAAAGGCACTGTAGCGTGACGTTAAAAGCAGTAGTGATAGGCGGCGGAACCGGAGCTCCGGTAAGCATCAAGACGCTTTTGGCGCTTGGCATCGAGACCAGCGCGGTTGTTGCCATGGCAGATGACGGCGGTTCTTCGGGTATACTCCGCATGCGCACCGGCAAGGTACCGCCAGGTGATATTCGCAAGTGCCTCGTTGCCATGGCTCGCGATGAGAACGGCCCCTGGGCGCAGGCGTTTGCGGAACGTTTCGAGTATGCCAACAATCACACGCTTGGAAACCTCATGCTGCTGGCGCTGGAAGGCGCGACCCACTCGTTTACCGAGGCGGTTCGCCTGTGCGAGCAATTACTGGATGCGCAAGGCCACGTGTATCCATCCACGCTCGAAAACGTGGTGCTGACCGGCGTTACGCACGACGGAAAGCGCATCGTAGGCCAAAGCACCATCTGCAAATCGCAGACCGCCTTGGCGCGGGTGCGCCTTACGCCCACATCGCCTGAGCCCAACCAGGAAGCAATCGACGCCATTCTCGCCGCCGACCTTGTTGTCCTCGGGCCGGGGTCGCTGTTCACGTCCATCATCCCCAACCTGCTGGTGCCGGGCGTGCTTAACGCCCTGCGCGAAAGCTCCGCCCGCAAGGTGTTCGTCTGCTCACTTGGCGATATGCAAGGGGAGACCTGGGGCCTTTCCGCCTCTGAACATGTTGATGCATTGCTCGACCACGGGTTGCGCGACGCACTTGATGTGGTCATCGTACATAGTGATGAGGCTTTTGATACGAGTCTTGAGACAGGTTCGGGCGCGGTAACGGGCGTCTTTAAGGCTGTCTGCAAGGGGAATGGCGCGCTTGCGCCAACGCCAAGAACACAGGATACTATGTTCAAGCAGGTGGGCAAACATCGTATCCGCTCTGTCGTTTTTACCCAGGAGGACGCTGAACGTATCCAACAGGCAGGGCCTTTGCTCATTGTGCGCGACCTGCGCGATGGGGAGCGTCCAACCTGGCACGACCGCGATAAACTCGCCGAGGTATTAAAAGGGGTGATCCAGGCATGTCATTCACGGCAGAAGTAAAAGACGAGCTCTCGCGCATTGTCCCTGAGCATGGGATTTGCTGTAAGGCCGAGCTGAGTGCGCTTATCCGCATCCAAGGAAAGCTTTCTGGCAAGTTCCGGCTTGAGATCGTAACGGAGACGGCGCCGGTCGCCCGTGCCGTCGTGCGGCTTTTGCATACGCTGTATCAGCTCAAGACCGAAGTGACCACGCGTCGCAGCACGCTGCATAAAACGTACAACTACCTTATTACCGTACCGGCGCAGATCGGGTTGGAGGAAGCCATCCGAGATTTGGGCATCCTGACGGTCGATGGGCTTGAGATGGGAATCAACGCGCGCCTGGTCGAAAAGCCGTGTTGTGTCGCGTCGTATCTGCGGGGAGCCTTTCTCGGTGGCGGTTTCATTGCCAATCCTCGAAGCAAGTTCCATTTTGAATTAACCTGCGGGCATGAAGCTCTTGCCAACGGCCTGGTGGCGCTGCTAACCGGCAGCGGCATCCCAGCGCGTGCGGTGCAACGGCGCAACGCGTGGATCGTTTATCTAAAAGGCGCGGAGCCGATCGTTGATTTTCTGGCATTTGTCGGGGCACATCGCAGTGTTTTGGCTGTGGAGAATGTGCGTGTGACTAAATCCATCCGCAATGACGAGAACCGTCGGGTCAATGCTGAGATGGCAAACCAGGCCAAGTCGATTGAAGCTTCGCTTTCCCAGGTGCGAAACATCCGTTTTCTGATAGAAAAGAGCGGGCTCGATTCGTTGCCGCCAGCTTTGCGCGAGCTTGCCACGTTGCGTCTGGCACACCCCGACGTATCGCTCAAGGAGTTGGGAGAGTTGGCTAAACCTCCCTTGTCGAAATCTGCGGTGTATCATAGGGTTCGACGCATCGACGAGATTGCCCGAGCGTTTGTTGAGGAGGAAAAGAAGTGAAGGATGCGTGTGACAGGGGGACGGTCTGGGTGGGAGTGACAATAGGGGACGGTCTGGTTTTGTCATGCAAACATGACAAAACCAGACCGTCCCCTACTGTCACTCTTGTCACTCACACCACTGGATAGCACGTCAGGCAGCGTTTTAGAAAGGGAAAAATCATGAGAACGATCGACACCGCTGATGTAGCAGGCAAGCGCGTTTTTGTGCGTGTTGACTTCAACGTTCCTTTGGCAAGCGGCACCGTTACCGACGACACACGCATCCGCGCGGCGCTGCCGACCATCACCTGGCTTTTAGAGCACGGCGCCCGCGTGATTCTTGCCAGCCATCTCGGGCGTCCAACGGGCACAGGTTTTGAGGAGAAATTCTCACTTGCGCCAGCCGCGCGCGTCTTGGGACGCATCCTGGGTTGTGAGGTGCAGCTCGTTGGTGAGGTGACGGGCGAGGCGGCAAACGCGGCGTCTTTAGCCTTGGCAGTCGGTGCGGTTATGATGATAGAAAACTTGCGTTTTGACGCGCGCGAAAAGAAGAACGACGCCGCGTTTGCCGCCGAGTTAGCTGAGTTAGCCGACATCTACGTCAACGACGCCTTTGGGGCGGCGCATCGTGCCCATGCCTCGGTCAGCGCCCTGGCAAATCTGTTACCTGCGTATGCGGGCTTTTTGCTTGCGCGCGAAGTCGAGATGCTCACCAGCATGCTTAAAGACCCTCGCCGTCCTTTTATCGCCATCCTTGGCGGTTCAAAGGTCTCCGACAAGATCAAAGTCATCGACGCTCTGCTCGACAACGTGGACGCCCTGCTCATCGGCGGCGGCATGTGCTTTACCTTCTTTGCAGCGAAGAAATACACAACAGGACGTTCGCTTTGCGAGAACGAATGGATAACGCGGGCTGCAGAGATGCTTGCTAAGGCGGAGAAAAACGGCGTCAAGCTGCTGCTGCCACTTGATGTGGTGATTGCAGAGGCAATCGACGAGGACGCGGTAACCCATGTGTGTCTGGCAGATGAGATACCAGATGACATGATGGGGCTTGACGTTGGCCCGGCGACTGCCGAGCTGTATGCGCGCGAGATAGCGCGCGCGCAAACCGTGTTCTGGAACGGGCCGATGGGCGTGTTTGAGGTGGCGCCCTTTGCCCATGGGACGCGTCAGGTTGCGCGCGCGGTAGCCGCCAATGAAGCTGCCACCACCGTCATCGGCGGTGGCGACAGTGTTGCTGCAATAAAGAAATTCGGTTACGAGGACAAGGTGACCTTCATTTCAACAGGCGGCGGCGCTTCCATGCAGCTGCTCGAAGGCACCCCCCTGCCCGGTATAGAATCATTAAGCTGATTAAACGACAAGGAGTGTGGTAGCAATGGCACGGCGTCCAATGATCGCAGGAAACTGGAAGATGAACAAAACAGCGGCTGAGGCAACGGAACTCACCCAGAAGCTGTCGTTTGAGTACATGAAAGAA
>WQXX01000073.1 GCA_009781535.1 Coriobacteriia bacterium
GCAAATACCACTGTTATGACGTGTGGGAGCATATCGCTCATGCGGTGGCGAGCGCTGTTCCGGATCCGCTTGTCAGGCTGACGCTGTTGTTCCATGACTTCGGTAAGCCGGAGAGGTTCGCGATTGATGCAGCTGGTGCAGGACATTTCTATGCACATGAAGAGGCTGGATCAAGGATTGCCCCTGCGCGTTTGCGTGAACTGCGTTTTGACAACAGGACAGTTGAAACTGTCACAAAGCTTGTCAAATGGCACGGGACCGTACTGCGAGCTGAGGATATGCCACGTTGGCTTAACCGTCTTGGTCTTAAAGGCCTGCGGCAACTGATCGAGGTCAAACGGGGAGACATGCGTGCGCATAGTGATATCAATATGCAGGAGCGACTTGAGACTTTGTTAGTAGTTGAAAAGGCGCTTGAGGAATACCTCGCGGATGAGCCATGCTTTACCCTGGCGACCTTAGCGATAAATGGTGATGATCTCAGAGGGTTGGGGCTGACAGAAGGCCCGTTCATTGGTGAGCTGCTCAATACCCTGCTCGATGCTGTGTTGGATGGCGCCTTGGAAAACGAGCGCGCGGTGCTGCTCAGCACCGCGCGCTCGTTAATAATCAATCAGATGTCAGCGCTTGATTAAACCCCAGTGACAATAAAAGGAACCTGTAGTTTTGGGCAGACTATCCCCTTGTGTCGGCACAAACTCAGACGTGCGCAAACCCGAGGGCAACAAAGACGACAAGGACATAGACGGTTGCTATCCCCAGAGTAGCCAAGGTCACGGGGATACTCACCTTCAGGAAGCTGACAAAGGAGATCGGCGTGCCTTCCCGTGCCGCCACAGAAGCGACAATCAGGTTTGCAGAAGACGCGATCAGCGTACCGTTGCCTCCCAGGCAGGCTCCTAAAGCAAGGGACCACCATAGCGTCATGGCGTCGCCCGAGGCCAATGCTGCCTGGGTGCTCATATCATGGACAAGAGGAATCATGGTGGCAACAAGCGGTATGTTATCGACAAAGGCCGACGCGATACCAGCCCCCCATAGTAAAACGAGAGAGGTAAGCGTCACATTGTTGCCCGTGACCTCGATCAGCCACGTGGCGAGCTGTTTGATGATACCCACGTCCACCAGGCCGCCGACGAGCACAAACAGACCAGCAAAGAAGAAGATCGTCACCCACTCCACCGAATGGAAGACCTTTTCCATCCCGATGTTTTTCGTCCCGATGAGCATCAATACGGTGGCGCCAGCCAAGGCAACCACTGCCGGTTCAAGATGCAAGAACTGATGGGTCAAAAAGCCAAGCAGCGTCAGCCCAAAGACAATCAGGGATTTCTTTGACAAGGAAGAATCCCGGATGTAATCCTTGGCGTCGGTCTCCAAGAGCTTATCCCTGAATTCGGTATCGGTTTTGAGTTGTTTGGAGAAGTGGAACCGCAGATAGATGATGGTCAGGGCGGCTATGATAAGGATGATAGGAGTGATATGGAGCAGGAACTGGTTAAAGGAGATACCTGCCGCCGTACCGATCATGATGTTCGGTGGGTCTCCTACAAGTGTTGCCGCGCCGCCGATGTTGCAGACGAGGATCTGAGTGATAAGGAAGGGCGTCGGCTTGATGCGCATGATGTTGGCAATCGAGATGGTGATAGGGGCGATGAGCAACACCATCGTCACGTTATCGATAAATGCCGACCCGACGGCGGTCAGGATAGCCAGCCGAACCAGGATCCTCTTGGGATCGCCCTTGGCGCTCTGTGCGGTCTTGATGGCGATGAATTGAAAAATGCCACTTTCTTTAGCAATTCCAACGAGAATCATCATGCCAAGGAGCAGGAAGAGGGTTTCCCAATGGATGTGTTCGGTGTATGCCACTTGCAAGTCAACGATGCCCAGTATTATCATCAGCACCGCGCCGCCCAATGCAATAATCGATCGATCGATTTTCTCGGAGATGATGAGCGCATAACAGACAAGGAAGATGACCGCTGCGATAATCACCTGCCAGTTATCAAGGGCTTGAGTAATCAGTTCCATCAGCATGACCTCTGTGTGGCTTCAAGTTTCTGCATGGCGGATGACATCAGTCTTCGTCGTTGGCAGCTTCGGTAAAACCGACTACCTGATCAAGTGGAAGCACGAATGCAAGCCCTTTATTGGGGCAGTCAAGCTCCATTTCAGTTGCTATAGCATCGAGAACCTGCTGCAACTTGTCCTCACCTATGACCGTCAATACGATCTCCTTCTCGGGGTCGATGCTGATCCCGAGTAAAAGTCGTACAGCTGCGCCGTGTGCCAGAAGGACTGTTCCTCCGGTTGCACCGGCTTCATGGGCGACGTCGATGACCCTTCCAGACTTTCCTTTGCCCACAATGGTTGCGATGAGCTTGTACTTGCTTGTTGTCATGGTCTTTCTTCCTATCCTCGATGTTGGAACCCAACAATGTATTGTTGGTGATGATTATACCGGATGAAGTCCCACGCCATCGCGAGACTTCTGCCAGCAGGGCACTTGCGCTAGCAGGGCACGTGCGCCAGCAGGTCGTGGCAACCCATTGCGCCTACGATACCGCTGTTGGTATGTTGATGTTAATAAACCAGAGTCTACGAAGCGCGCTAGTGGTAATACCTCATCGGGTTTCCAAACAGACTTGCATAGAGCTCCCTGTTCTTGCCATCCAATTCTTTTATGAGCTCAGAGATCCACTGGTAGTCTTCTGCCGAGAGGTATGCGAGATGCCCGTAATAATAAATACTCGGTCTCCCGTCTACCTTTCCGACCATAATCACGTTTATTAGACCGCCTTCCGGTATGTTGGGATAACTAATATAGAAAAAATACTCATCCGTCATCGTAAACGACATCGTATCATCCTTCGGATCCAATAAAACAATCTGGAGCATTTGATATATCGGTTCCAAATCGTAATAAATGGTGCTAATGCCGCTCGATTCGAAACGATAGCTCTCAATTATGAGTTTTAGATAATCGTAATTCTTTAGGAAAGATGGGTTGACAGTATGATCAGCGTACTCTGAGAGCGCTAATGTCGAATAATCTATCGCAGCAGGTTTAATCACGACCCCTCTGTCAGCCAGTGTTTTCCAGATCCCATCGTCTCCAAACAGGGGTTGCGAATACACAAGTTTAAGCGAGGAACCTGCCCCTTCCGTCTGCTTGTATTTGCTCCATGTGTTGTTCCGGTAATCCTCGACCAGTATCAAGGCGCCCTGCCCCGGTATTGTGATGGTGCAATACAGATACCCGTCTCCCTGATAAAAGTCCATGTATTGGTTGTATTTCTTGAAATACTCCGTGCTTGCCGTGAGGTAAAGGTTAAGGTTTATTGCGAACCAGCCATCAATATGATCCAAAAGATTGGACGGGGCATCAGGGCTCGGCTGATAAAAGTTTTCTTTCACCTGGTAGCACAACAGTATCTCTCGTTTTGCATCGTCATAGAAAAGGGAGATCTCAGGGTAATAAGACCTTCCTCCTTCTTCATAGCTCGCAAGTAAAACCTCATCCACAAAGGCAATGTCGATTGCGATCTGGAATTCCAGACCTGTTGCGATGTCCATGCATACGATATGATCTGCGCCGCCTGAGTAATAATAGAGGTACTTCCGGTCTTCGCTGAAAGCATAGGCTGAGGATGAGAACCAAGCCGGGGCCACGGGCCCGTCCGAAACAGAATAGTACTGTTGCGTCAATCCGTTGTATGCGTATAAAAACGACGCCCCACGTACCGGGTCATAGTCGACCGAGATGCGTATGTAATCATACGCTTCGGTGTTCTCAGCGGTGATCGTGATTTTTTCTCCACTGTCGCATCTCAGTTTGAAGATCCCCGACTGGTCTTCTCCAATCAGATATTCATCGTTTTCAATGAAATGATCGACCTCACCGTAAAACGGCGTGCCCTTCTTCGTCTGATTGTCATATATGATCCAGTAACCAGACACGCCGTGACCGAACAACCCTGTCGGTTTCAGCGCGCTGTACACGATAAAGCGCCCGGTGGGGGAGAAGTAGGCGCTACGCACGTCATCATTGAGATTGTGTAGTTGCGCACCGCCGGCGCCCCGGTTGATATCGACGGTCTCGTTCGTCGCGATATCATAAAGCAGGACGTAGCTCGCATTGTTCTTGAACATACGCACGACGTATTGTGTTCCGTCGGGGCTTAATCCGATGCTCTCGATTGTCCCGTCTATCGGGGTCTTTTTAATAGTCTGGCTCGCAAGGTCGACAAAATACGTGCGTGCGGGGGAGTAGAGACAGAGTATGGCGTATTGATAGACCGGGGAATACGTCCTGATCTGGTACTGCCCTTGGAGTTCGGGGATGCCGGAGGCTCTGATGACCGGCTCCAACAGATCGTCGACGATGACAACCGTCTTGCTCTCTGGATCGACATATGCATACTTTTCGTTATCGTAGGTGACATGGAGGTAGTTCATGCCGATCGTGCCTTCGATTTTAAAGTCCTCAGATATTGCCAGGTTGGCATATCTCAAAGACTGCACGCTCAGCTCCTGCGGGGTGTACCATATCGGGATGATGTTCATTGCGGAACCAGCCGTTGAGCTGTTCCCTGGAATAGGCAATTGGAGCTCATCAGTAGAGGGCAGAACCGTTCCGGAGGTTGATGGAGCCCCCTCGGGGAATGCCAGAGCCCTCTCAGAAGGATAGATTTGATAGAAGACAAAGACGCAGATAGAACATGTTGCGGCTACCGCGACAGCCGCCGCTGCAATCCTGATGCCCAATGGGTGGAAGCGAGAGCTTTTTTTGCGAGAAGGGCGCAGCTGAGGGCTATTCTGATGTGCAATGCGTAACTGGGAGTCTTCCTGACGCGTGGGACGCGGCTCATGGTTTTCTTTACGTACATGGTGCAGTCGGGGATTATCCTGATGTGCAGGGCGTAACTGGGAGTTTTCCTGACGCGTGGGGCGCAGCCCGGAATTCTTCTGCTGTGTGGGTCGGGAATGGGAAGGAGAATAATCGGAATGAGCCGCCTGAGTCTTGGATGGTATACCTCGATGATTATTCTTTGGTTTTGTTGGTCTCATGAAAACCACCACCATCGTTTCATCTAACAAATAGCAACAAGTCCGCGATTCAGGCTACGCCTAAACCGCGGACTTGTCAACATTTTATTCTGGCGCGCCCGGCAAGACTCGAACTTGCGACAAACAGATTAGAAGTCTGCGACTCTATCCTCTGAGCTACGGGCGCGCATTTCCAAAGCGAGTGTTGGAGCGGCAGACGGGACTCGATGTGATTTTGAAGAACACAAAACCACGCGTCCTCGTCTCGCTCTGCTCGCCTCGGACACTCGGCTGCAAACGTGCCACCGACACGTTTGCGACGCCTCGTCCCATGTCTGGCTTCTCGTCCCGTCTGTAAGCGAGGTATCCACTCTAGCAGGGTTTTTGAGCTTCCAGCATTTCCAAAGCGAGTGCTGGAGCGGCAGACGGGACTCGAACCCGCAACAATCAGCTTGGAAGGCTGATGCTCTACCGATTGAACTACTGCCGCACCGAAAAGCAACGGTTGCTACTGTATCGGAAAACCGACGAAATATCAATTCTGGAATTGAAACAGCTTGGCAAAAGAACGTTTGCAGATGGTACAATTCCATCAACAAAAAGAGCGTAAAACAAATCGCACGAACTATTCATAATAGCAGGGGTCGATCAAACAATGAAAAAGCCACATTTCCTCATCGCAATCCTGACGACTTCGGTATTGGCGCTTGGCTCAATACTCGGTTTCTCGTTGTCAACGGCTCATGCGGCTACACCACCAGGGCTGGGGGACGTTTGCGCTATTGTAGGAGCTGGTCCAAGCGGAGAGGATGTCGGTTATTCAGACCTTGCCGATGCGCTTGCGGTCATGAGCTCGATGGCTCC
>WQXX01000074.1 GCA_009781535.1 Coriobacteriia bacterium
CATCATAACAGCATGACCCGTGCCCTTTCGTTCTTCCTGGAATACCGTGATGGTATCAGCGACAAGCGGACTGACAAGCTCGCGCTCGTAGCCGACAATCGTGATGATGTCGTCACATCCTGCTGCGCGCGCCGCCTCGATGACCCAACGGATAAGAGGCCTGCCGAGAAGGGGATGGGCGACTTTCGGGAGCTTGGATTTCATACGTGTTCCGGCTCCAGCCGCTAATATCAATGTGGTAAATGACATACTGCTCACCTCAAAGTTATCTCTCGCGCTACTTAGACTGACCTGTATTCGATGCTTACATAGGTAGTTTCAACCAGCTTGCATGGGTCTATTCGGGGCATTCTTTCTCATGCAATCCACGCAGGCGGTTTCTACGGTGCACCAATAGTATTGCAGAAAAAGTATACAAGTAATACTGAAAAGCCTGCTTATATCGAAGAAACCGTGTTCGTGCCGTATGCTTTTATGGTATCGTAACACCAGATGTTAGAAAAGCCGCAACGGGTATTTGTCCGCTGCGGCTGTGTGATACGGCTATTTGGATGAAATCAAGCAGATTCCGTTCATCTGGTGCAGACCAGAGTTTGAGGGTTATTCGAAGTTTATGGAAAACAGAAGGCCATACGTATTGTCATTGCCACAACTGAATACCTCTGAAGTCTCGCAAGAGCCAGAGGTTGTAATTCTGCAACCGCAAGATACGGATGAATCACCTGAGCCGACGGATAAACCAATTCTAGAAAATACTTCAACAGCAGAACCGAATACCTATGAGGCATCGCAAGAGCCTCAAGCTTTGATTCTGCAACCGCAAGATACGGACGAATCACCTGAGCTGACGGATAAACCTGTCGTAGAAAACACTCCAACAACACAACCGAATACCTCTGAAGTCTCGCTTGAGTCTCAAGTTTTGATTCTGCAACCGCAAGCTACGGATGAATCACCTGAGCCGACGGATAAACCAGTTGTAGAAAAAATTCCAGCAACGCAAGCAGCTGCAGCGGATTCTTCTACGACCCGCACACGTATCGTTTTGCCGCTTATGACCCCTCCCTTTGGGCAACAAAACCAATCTACTCTTGCTTCATCAGCAAAGACAGCCCGCTTACATGGCAATCATTTTGGGCAGCCTGCTCCAAGTGAGGTTTCTGTCCGAGCTGCTGGCGGGCACGCGGGGCATTTTCGGATGCCTAAGAAAAACTCGAGTAGAAACCTGTGGATTACCCTGCTATTATGTGTCGTTCTTCTCGCTACCCTTTATTTTGGATGTGCGATTTATTTCAAATACCATTTTGCCTTCAACACCTATATCAATGGTGTTAATTGCACCTTCATGAAACCGGAGCAGGTCAACGAGAGACTTCGTATCCAAGTCTTGTCATACCAGATCGAGGTCTATGGACGCGGTGACATCAAGGATAAAATCGATGGTACCAGCGTCGGTCTTGTATACGTCTCGGACAATCAGACAAAAGCTTTACTTCAAGGGCAGAATATCTATTACTGGCCCCTCTATCTTTTCCAGCGTCCGGAGCCTGAGTATCTTCGCCCCCGTGTCGAGCTTGATGAATTACGTTTTTCTGATTACATCAACGGGCTTGCGTGTATGGATCCCAAGTTGATGGCGCCGCCGCTTGATGCGTATATCGTGTTCGAGCAGCCAAACCATATTATTTATCCAGAGGTCTTAGGGTCAACGATCGACAGGTTCGCAGCGCATCGCACCATTCGTGAGGCGATGCTTTCAACAGAGTCTACCGTCGATCTAGATGCAGCTGACTGTTATATGTTGCCCAGGTTGTTTTCTGACTCCCCAGAGCTTTTAGAATTAATTGAGGTTTATAAAATCTACGCGCCTTTTTCAATCGAATACACGCTTGGTTCTACCAGCGTGCTGCTTGAAGCAAGCACGATCATGAACTGGGTAACTCCAGGCGTGACCACACCGGGCGAGCTTGATTACAATGCAGTTATTGCCTGGGTCGACGCACTTGCCGACCGCGTTGATACTTTGGGTAGGGAACGGACGATAATAAACGGCTATGGCGTGGAGAAGACTGTTACCGGAGGCACCTACGGTTGGCGGATGGATCGCAGGGCAGAAGTTGAGGCGATACTTTCTGCTTGCAGGGAGCAAAGGCATGAGGTACGTGAGCCGTATTTCATCAATCGAGCCGCTTCCCTTGATGGACCGGAATGGGGCGGCACCTATGCTGAGGTTGATCTCACCGATCAGCACATGTGGTATTTCGAAAACGGCGTCCTAATCATGGACTGCGATGTTGTTACCGGCCTGCCCGATGGCTTTAACGATACCCCAGAAGGCGTGTACTATATCTGGAGCAAGCTCAGCCCGACAATACTTATCGGCTCACCTGATCCGGTAACAGGCGAACCGATTTATCGGTCGCCGGTGCAGTATTGGATGGCAATCACCTTTGGAGGCGTCGGCTTTCATGATGCGACCTGGCAGTGGGCGTTTGGAGGCAGCCACTATCTTTATTACGGATCGCATGGTTGTGTCAACATGCGGTACTACGATGCCCAAAGGCTGTACTCATATATCCAGATGGGCTGTCCGGTCATCATGCATTTCTAAAGGGTCTCGTCTCACTTACCACGCCTATGGCTTCCCGCTTCAGCTCTTTTCTGCTCTGCTCGTTTTTCTGTGCTTCGTCAACGGAGCATTTAGCTGTCAACCTGAACCAGCATGATATCAAAGTAGAGCACCGAATAGGGCGGTATGCCGGGGCGTCCTTCTGCGCCGTATGCAAGCGAAGCAGGGATAATGAGACGGCGCATGCCGCCGACCCTCATGCCTACCACGCCCGCATCCCATCCAGCGATGACTTTTTTGGCTCCGAGGATAAAGCTGATTGGCGTACCACCGTGAATAGAAGAGGAATCAAAGACGGTTCCATCAGCGAAGTACCCCGTATAGAGCGCATAGACCTTGCTACCAGGCTCGGCGAGGTCTCCTTCTCCTTCGATGACGTCCTCTATTTGCAAGCCGGCCATAATAGCCGCAGCCACGGCTTCGGGTTCGCTGGCTGAATAGTCTTCTGAAGGTGTCTCGGGGATATCTCCGGCGAGATCCATATTGACGTCATAAGGTAGATTCTTTGGCATGGGGTTGATTACCAGAATCCCGTCCATTATCTTGTTGATGGAATCGGAGAACTTGTTATCCTCATTGAGATATAACCAGTAATCCTTGAGGAGGTCGACAAATATCTCAGGCACGTCTGCGAAGGCGACGGTCCCGTCTTCAGCCGGGCCGAACTCTTCAGTGCATAAGATGATATAAAGCTCGTCCTTATCATTAAAGAAGTAAGCCGCCTCTCCGAGGCTCAGCTCATCCAGCGCCTTATAATACTCGTCGTCAAAGTAACTCAGAGCGTCCCAGCCCATATCTCCGTCGCTCTCCTCAGACCCGCTTGCGGCTGAGTATTCAGAGATAAGCGCGGAGAACGTGGCGCCGTCGAGCAGTTTTTCCACGATTTCCTGTGCAACCAACGTCATTTGCTCTATAGCGTCCTCATCATCGACGGAGAAATACATGGCGGACGAGCGTTTTCCGAAGAACCATTCTACGCTGTCGAGCACATATTCCTCGAGTTCCTCAGCCGTCGGCTCAACAACGAATGCCTCTCTCATCTGTTGGTAGACGTCCCTGAACTCCAGATCTGCCCGAAACTCAGCCTCATTGGCAAAGCCACGTCTTTTTAAAGCGTCATTCCACGTTTTTGTGTCTCCCCCAATAATGGTCTTTGCCTGTTGGATATCCTTGTCGATAGTCTCGTAGTCCGGGATGAAGCCCTGAGCAGCAGCTTCCAGCCTGATAACAATGGGGAAAGCTGCATCTCTAATAACAGCTTCGCGCAGTGTTTCCGGCGTCCAATCCTCATATTTCAAAGCCGTAGCCCACGTAGCATCCTCGGAATAACTGGCCGTTTGGTTCCGGATAGCCATGATTCTATCGGTGATCGTTGATTCGAGGATCTCCTCGTCATTCACGGTTGCAGCAACTGTCTTCGCTCCCAATCCTGTGCAGCCGGTAAGTCCTGATATCAAGGAGAGGCAAAGAACAAGCGCCAGTACCAACATCCCCCGAGTTTTGAATGATTTCATTACACGTTCACCTTTTCATCTACTGCCATACATCCGGATAAAGGACACGCCACAGAACAACCCTGTCAGGAGCCCTCTTGTGCCTGAATCAACCAAGCTCTCATTTTACAACAACACATAGCATGAGAGGCGCTTTATTGTGCATATCACAGAAACGTTCACAAAAGTTCATCAACTGATGCCCGGTATCGGTAACTGTGCGCCACTGACGCCCGGTATCGGTAACTGTGCGCCACTGACGCCCGGTATCGGTAACTGTGCGCCACTGACTCTGGTATCGGTCACCGTATGCCACTGACTCTGGCATCGGCTATTGTTCATTAACTGACGCCTGGTATCAGCTATGGTTCATTAACTGACGCCTGGCATCAGCAATTGTGTGCCAATGTTAACAATTACAACACGCTTTGCCGAAGAATCTGGTGAATCATCGACGAACAGTAAAGGATTGTGGATTCCTGTTGTACAATAACAGTTTGCACCTAGCAAGGCCCCAACAGAGAGGATGATTAAAATGACCGAGGCTGCAGGAACAGGAGAGACGATAGCTACCACGAAAACAGGTGAGACGGTTGCACAGACAGCCACTATCGGCGCAAAGATTACTGAATTGCGTGAGTCACACATGCTTACGCCCGAACAACTAGCCGAACGCTGTGCCACCGATGTTCGTGTGATACTCGATCTCGAAGCCGGTGCTGTTGCGCCATCGTTGGCGCCGCTTATTAAGATAACCCGCGCTCTTGGCGTGCGCTTAGGAACACTGCTCGATGACGACGAGAACTTGGGGCCTGTGGTCACGCGCGCCGAGGAATACAGCACTGCTACGAGGGATTCAAAACGTCTAAAAGGTCTCGAGACGCAAAGCGATGCAGGAGAGCTCACTTTCAATGCACTAGCTGAGGGTAAAGCCTCACGCCATATGGAGCCCTTCTACATCGTGTCGGAGCCTTCTGAGGATACCGTACATGAGCTTTCTGCCCATGAGGGCGAGGAGTGGCTTTTTGCACTTGAAGGCTCAATTGAGATTGAATACGGCAAGGATCTGTATGTCCTAAACCCAGGCGATAGCATCTACTACGATTCAATCGTGCCCCATCAGGTACGTTCGCATAACAATGAAGTCGCCCGTTTTGTGGCATGCGTCTATACACCGGTGTAGGAATCAGGGATTAAGGATTGAGAATGGAGAATGAAGCAGCTGCACCTATCCCTGGCTCGCCCGACTATCCGCTCCATAGCGAGCTGACCATCGGGGACTACTTCAGGGCGCAGGTCGCAATAAACCCCAACCAGGATTTCATCGTCTACCCAGATCGCCAGCTCTCGTGGTCATGGCGTGAATTTGATATTAGAACTGACAATTTAGCAAAGGGCCTACTCGCCATCGGTATGAAACCAGGCGACCATCTTGGCGTATGGGCCCGTAATATTCCCGACTGGCTTACCTTCATGTTCGCGACAGCTAAGGTGGGCATCGTTTTGGTTACGATGAACCCGGCGTATAAATCCCATGAACTCGATTACGTGCTCAAGCAAAGCGATATCGCAACCTTGTGCATCATCGATGCATGGCGTGATGTTGACTACATCAAGATCATCCATCAGCTGATCCCCGAGGCACGTAGCTGCGAGCGCGGACACTTAAGCTCGAAGGAATACCCGCACCTGAAAAACCTTGTCTATATGGGCCCCGAAAAGCACCGC
>WQXX01000075.1 GCA_009781535.1 Coriobacteriia bacterium
CCAGCGCCTCGGGTCTGTTTCCTTGACCTTGAGATAATAGGGCAGCAGCTTCTTTTTGGAATGATGCCGTCTGGTGTCGTTGACATTCCTGTTATGCCTGTGGATGATCATGCCGAGGCGCCTTTCGTCCAGGCTCCCCGATTCCTTGAGTTCGTTGAGTATTTCCAAGAGGATCGTTTCCATTGTTGCTATAGTATAGAATGTCTGCGATGCCATATGAATACTGAGACAGCCAAAATACTCTGTGAACTGAACAATGCCTTCTATCGAAAGCACCATGCCTCATTCTCAAAAACGCGCGAGGCTCCGTGGCCTGGATGGAGGCGCTGCCTTGAAGTTGTGGAGGGAAGGTTTAAGCAGCAGGATTCTGAGCAGGACTACAGGTTGGGGGAGGGAATGACGCGCTTCTCGGTCTTTGACCTTGCCTGTGGCAACCTGCGGTTCGAGACATTCCTCTCAGCAGAATTCCCAGAAGCTGACATCAGCTTTTATGCTGTCGATAATTGCGAGGGTCTCGTTCCTCAAACACCCGTCGTGCAATTCCAGAGCCTCGACATCCTTGATATACTCCTCAAGGGGCTGCGACTTCAAGACCTCATAACCGCTCCCCGGTGCGACCTGTCCGTATGCTTTGGGTTCATGCATCATGTGCCGCTTGTTTCGCAGCGGGAAGAAATCTTGGCAAACCTGATAGCGCAGACACGCTCAGGTGGATATGTTTTTGCATCCTTCTGGCAATTCCTGAACAATGAGGCATTAGCCAGTAAAGCCCATGCAACACATGAACGTGCGCTGAAGGAGCTGGGCTTGGAGAACATGCGGGGCGACTTGGGCAGCAATGACCTCCTGCTTGGTTGGGAAAATAAACCGGGAGCGTATCGTTATTGTCACAGCTTTTCTGAATCTGAGATCGACGAGCTTGTCGGGTCGATTGACGGCAAAGCCACGCTGGTCTCCCGTTTTGTTTCAGACGGGAGAACCAACGACTTGAATAGCTATCTTGTCCTGCAGGTTTCCTGAGGGAAACACTTAAGCATCGGTTTATTGAATACAGCCAGTCTTCTGGACAACTCACGCACTCATACTACAGCCACCCTGATAGGCCCCGGCTCACGTTCGCTAACGCTTGCTGCCCGGGGTGACATGTGGATATATGTCAGGTAGTTCTAGCTTGTGCCGCCCGGGGTTTCGCCCGGCGGCGTGACAGGAGTTACTGGCACAGGAGGTTCCGGCAACACGCTCGGTGGGGTCGCCGAGCGGATCTCCAACACCAGGCACGCAGGTTTCATCTCAACATAGCTGAATGCAATCGCATCACCAACCCGGTAGGCAACGATGTCGATCATGTTCGGCAGCGCGAAATCATAGATGGTGTTGTCGCCATCGAGACGCACATAGAAATGCGAGTTCCCATCCACGACCGCCGGGGTGATCTGCGCGATGATCCCGTCTTTCCGATAGGTTGTGCCCGTGTTGTCTCCTGTGTCATCGAGAATGCCATTGGTAACGAGCAGCTGCTTATAAGCGTTCTGGCACGCGATGACCGTGTCACCCACTGCGACGTTCTGGTAGCGCTTGATGTCAAGCATTGCATACATCTTGACGAGTCCGGCGTCATCCTTTAAAGCCATGAAATACGTGGGCTGGCCGTTGATGTTGAGCAGGAGCGGGAAGGTGGCATGGTAGCGGAGATGCTGGACCTGACCTTCGGCAGAATACATCGCCGAGTCCTCGGTGGCTCCGGCGACTGCATAGTAATGCGCCTTACCTGTCCGCTGGTTGGCGAGCACGAAACCGACGATCGAGTTGTCTGCTGTGGCAGAGGTCACGCCGGAATAAACCCAGACGTCGTCATCCTTGGCTATGTAGTTGTAACCCAGTTGCCCGTTGGTGCCCGGAGTGGTCTTGACCACGCCCGATTGCCCTAGCCATGAATTGATCCAGCCGCTTGTGTAAGAGCCAAACCAGTTGTACTGTTCAATCAACAACTCGGCTGGGTATACGCGATCGACCCATTGAGGGACTTCATCCACCGGTATGTCAATACATTCACCGGATGAGGCATCACACATGACGACCCGCGAGATGGTTTGTCCGCCAAAAAGACCGATGGTGAATTTCTTGACAGGACATATCCACCATGGGTTGCCCTTGTCGTCAATCTCGAAGGATTTCTGATCGAACATGTAGAAGGGGTATTTGAGCTGAACGTAGCGGTCGATGTTGCGCCCGAGCGGCTCGGATTGCGAATAGAACATCGCGGTTTTAAGCCTGACAATCTCGGTATCCTGCGTTGTCATGTTCACCCGGACATAGGCGGGGATGCCTGTCGTACGGTTGGTGAACCATTTGAAGATATCTGCATAACCAAGCGGGCTTACGCGCACCGGGATCTGCGTATAGTTGATCTGGCTGTACAAGGTCGAGATCTCGAACTGGCTGACATACTCCGGAATCGTGCCCATGGTACGCGCGCCGAGCAGGGTTGCCGAGGCACGGTCGATGATCGGTACCTCCGAGTAGTCGACTTCCTTGATGTCAGAGGCAAAATCGAGACTGTCGATTGGGAGAACAGAGGCGTATCGCTGGGCATTGCCCGGGAATAGCGGCATTGAGGCAATTGATGCGAGTATGCCGATGACCACAACTCCAAAAGGGATGAAGGAATACCACTTGAACTTCTTAGCCTTGTCTTCGTTGGGTGCGGTTTTAGCATTACCCTTCTGATAAGCCAGGCGCCGCGAGTTCAGAAACAGGAATATCGGCAGCAGAATGAAGAAGGTGACAAAATACCAGGTATCAGCGCTATGGATGTTGATGGGTGGATGGAACCACCAATAACAGAACAAGACGACGAGAACCAAGAGAATTACGGCAATGATACGGCCGCGCTTGGTCTTGGGAATCAGTTTTCCATTAAAAATGTTGAAGCCTATTTGTGGTGGTTTATTCGATCCACCACCACCGCTTCCGCCACCGCTCCCGCTCCCTCCGCTGCTTCCGCTGCTTCCGCCTCCATCACCGCTACTGCTCTTGCCAGCCCCTGAACCTGAAGAGCTTTCCCGCGATGATGCGTCAGCCTTTACATCGTACGCCTCGTTTTTAGCAGCATTTGTGCTGCCCGAGCCGTCCATCTGTCTGAGCGCTTCGAATAATGAATCAAGTCCTAAACCCCGTTGTGCCACGGCGTGTCCTTTCTCGTTATGGATTGAGCTTATTATACCTGTATGACGGCTGCGCTTACACGTCATAGTATACGTCCGCTATTAGTGGGGCAGTGGTCAATAATACAGCAGCCCTTTGTATGATATAGTGAGATATATAGAGAGATATAAGAGCATGTTTGTGGCATATAGTATTGAGGAGGGCAGCGATGGTTCAATTCCAGCCACATACAGCGATACAACATGTGCAGCGGGAGCAACAGAGCACCTCGCTGCATCGCGCGCTTGTTTCGCTGTTGTGCGTTCTGGCCTTGGCAATCACCCTGCTCCCTGCAGGGCTCTTCCTCCCTCCGGTGCAAAAGGCAGAAGCTGCAATCGATACGCGCACTATCGCAATGGTCAACAAACCGGGCGTTGTCCTGATACAGACGGTCTGGTCTGCGCAGGTCACGTATGAGGATTTTGAGATTTCTGAAACCTTGTACGACGATGCCTTCGACCAGTTTACCGAGTTATATGAGGCGGGTCTGATCAGCGGCAGCAAGGATGATGTGTTTGCAGCTCTGGTTGTCTATATCGTGGATAATCTTCCTGATTACGTCATCTGGTCCGGGCAGAAGAAAACCGAGGAGATGTCGGTTGCCGCCATAGGTACCGGATTCATCATTACTCCCGACGGATATGTTGTTACAAATGCACATGTGGTCTATACGGATTCCAGAGAGTTGAGATCCTCGTTTGCAGAAAGCGCGCTATCGAACTACGCAGTTGATTTTGCTAATGACCTTGATGATTCGTTTTACAGCGCCGGTTACTATTTGAGCGATGACGAATGGTATGCCCTTGCGTGGGCTGTCTATGACGTCTACGCCACGCGGATGAGCGTCAGCAGGCTTCGAACTGACTACAACTGCTATATCGGCAACGTGAGACCCGGCAGCGGCTCGTATACCAAATCCATGACTCTGAGCCTCAAGACCATGGGCTCGCCCATACCGGGCAAGGACGTCGCCGTTCTTAAGATGGAGGGAGATAACTTTCCCACCGTGAGCCTTGGCGATGACAGCCTGATGAGAACCGGGGATCAGGTGTATGCCATGGGGTATCCGGCGGCGGCTACCATCAACGAAGCCCTCAACATTCAGCAGGCGCTCCAAGAACCCACGATGACCCAAGGTATTATCAGCGCTCGCAAGGAGATGAGCGGCGGATGGAGTGTGTTCCAGACCGATGCCGCGATTCACGGTGGCAACAGCGGCGGCCCTTTGTTCAATGACGACGGCGAGGTTATCGGTATCAATACCTTCACGGTGCTTGATCCTTCGAGTGGCGTCCAGGTTGCCGGTATGAATTTCGCCATTCCCATCAGCATTGCCAGGCAATACCTCGATGATCTTGGCGTCACGCCTTCGGAAAGCAAGTTCACTCGTGATTTCAAGACTGCACTGGATGCGTACAACCGAGGTAATTACCGGAAGGCGCTAAGTCTGCTCAATGCCTTGGACGCCTCCAATCCTGGTTATCCGGTGGTTCAGGATCTGATAGCAGACGTCCAAAGAGCGATTGACGCCCAGGGAGGTCTTGGCCTTGATACCTCCTGGATTATCGCGATCGCAGTTACCGGCGGCGTTATTGTTGTCGTAGTCATTCTTGTGATTATCCTGGCAGTGCGCGGTAAAAAGAAAAAAGCAAAGAAGGCCGCCTCGGGAGGTGTGGTTCCGCCAGTCCAGGTGAATCAACCAATTCATCTGAATCAGCCAATTCACTTGAATCAGCCAGTTCAAGTCGCTCAACCAACGCAGGCTCATTTAACGCAGGCAACATATCCCGCTCAGGTAATTCGACCGGTTCAAGCCCATCCATATCCTTCTGCCGCATCTCAGTATCAGATGTCGGGTCAAACAACCTTACCGTACGGAACGCAACAGTATCCTTCGCAGCAGGTTTCACAACCCATGCGGCAACCGATGCCGCAACAGACACGCCAGCCTGTGCCCCAACCCGTGCCCCAGCATATACCGCAACCGGTACCCCAACCTCCGCATCAGCCCATTCCGCAGCCGATACCTCAAACAGTTCCTCAGCCCGCGCATCAGCATATACAACAGCCTTTACCTCAGCCCGTTCCGCAGCCGATACCACAACAGACACCTCAGCCCGTGCCCCAACCCGTGCCCCAGCCGATACAGGCATCGCCTGCAAGCTCTGGCTTCTGCTTCAAATGCGGTGCAAAACTCGAACAGAGTAAGCAGTTCTGCCCACGCTGCGGCATTAAAACCGTGTGACGAAAAGTCTCGAATAGGTGGGGCTGCTCCAATTAGGCGCTATCTAGTTCAAATGCTGCATACGTCAAGCCTTTATACTCCTCAAGGTATTTAAAGAACTCTGTTGCATCAAGCGCCTTGATCGACGAAAGCGAGAAATCCTGTTGGTTTCGTGTGATGATGAAATCAGCCTTCATGTTGAGTGCCGCCTGATAAAGACAGGCATCTTCCAAGTCTGTCCAATTTGAGATCAACGCGGCATCGATTTCCTGCTCACCTACCCGATACACATGTATACATTCACGAAGTTTTTGCAATGAGACTTTGGCAGCTGCGTTGTATGTTGGTTTGCCGCCCTTTGTAAGTACGTAGAATAGGTCATTGATCTGTGCTCCACTGA
>WQXX01000076.1 GCA_009781535.1 Coriobacteriia bacterium
ATCGTGGGCTTATCCGCCTTCTTCGCATCCTCGAAAAGCAGAGGCGCGATGAACAGCAGCAGGAACAGCTCAGGGTCAAGCGTCAGATTGAAGTGGAATATCGGGAGAAGCGCCAATACGATGCCGAGTGCGATCTGGATGAGTGGAGTTGAGATCCGGGGGAAGCGCTGACTGATGAGGTTCGATATCAGAACCGCACCAAGCATGACCAATATGTACTCGAAAGAATCCACGGGGGTATTATACGGTATGATGTTGTCGGATTGAGGAACGTCTTGAAAGGCGATGAAAGGAAAAGGGCGAAGGGATATGGAGCGCTTGGTGCTACTGGAATCCATAGATACTCCATGCGACCTCATCATCTATGACGAGGTCGATTCGACGAACGATGCGGCGAAGCGATTGTTTGTTGAGCGAGCAGACACATCCTCTGAGATGCCGCTGGTCGTGCTTGCAGACCGGCAGACTGCGGGGCGGGGCAGGCTCGGTCGAGAATGGGCGTCCCCGTTTGGCGGGGTCTATCTTTCCGTGTCCGTACCGCTTGATGTGGTAGACGAGCGCCTGAGTGCCTTGCCGCTTGTGGTCGCCTGTGCTGTGTTCGAGGCTCTGGAGAGGCTTGTCCATGAATACGCTGGCGACAGGAAGACAGCATTAGAACTGTTCGAGTATACGGAAGATGCTTATGTCGGCCGTATCCGCATCAAGTGGCCCAATGACATTCTGGTAGTTGGAGGCACACATGTCGGCAAATTGGCGGGCATACTTGCTGAGACCATCGGATCGCGCAAAGATTCGCGAGGGGTTGGCATCGTTCAAGCCATCATCGGTGTGGGGATAAATGTTGCGCGCCCATCAGCGGGAGCTGATGGGCGCGCTTGTTATCTGAGCGACCTTCTACCTGAGATAGGAGTACAAACGTGTGCGGCTGTTGCAGCACGTACCATCGACGCGATATGTGAGGAGCTTGGCAGGTGGAGGGCAGAAGCGTTCTCATTCGCCCCGTTTCATGATGGATATGTAGCTCGCATGGCTTTGCTTGGCGAAGGCGCTCACGATGACGTGTTGAAAACGGGTACTTAGACGGTATCCAATTAGACAGTATCCAATCCAGAAAAACGTATATAGAGAGTATAATCAGGGTATGGAAAACAAAGCACAAGTAAATCGACTAGGCACCAGCAAAATAGGCAAGCTGATGCTTGAGTTCGCCATCCCATCGATTATCGGTCTGGTGGTAAATGGACTTTACAACATCATCGATTCAATCTTCCTCGGTCATGGGGTAGGGCAACAAGGTCTTGCTGCGGCTACTATCGCCATGCCGCTGATGGTGGTTTCTATGTCGGTATCGGCGCTGATCGGTATTGGCGGCAATGCACTGGCGGCGCTGCGGCTTGGGGAGGGTAAATACAATGAGGCCGAAAAGGTCATAGGCACATCCGTTACCCTCATGGTTATTCTCGCGGTTGCGGTGACGGTGCTCGTCAACGTATTCATGGACCCGGTCCTTGCCTTGAGTGGAGCGCGTGAGGACACTTGGGAATCCGCTCATGTCTTTGTTCGCATCATATCCTTTGGCTTTATCCTGCAATTCTTTGGTATGGGGTTTAATCATTTCATCCGCACGGCTGGAGACCCAAACCGCGCCCTGTATACCATGATTGCCGGCACCGTGGTCTGCATCATCCTGAACTATCTGTTCGTCATGGTCTTCAAATGGGGCATCGCTGGCTCAGCTTGGGCAACTGTCATCGGGCAAGGGGTCACCGCAGCCCTCGTGTTGTGGTATTTCACGTTCTCTAAAAAGGCGCCCTTCAAGATCAGGCTGGTGAATCTGCGCCCGACATGGCGTCTGAGCCGCACCATCTGTGCTCTGGGTACCGCGTCATTCGTTCTGCAGATTGCCGCCGCAATACTCAACGTCGTCATGAACAACCAGTTGGCGCATTTTGGAGCCATGTCGCCTCTCGGTGC
Organism: Coriobacteriia bacterium; assembly: GCA_009781535.1. Classification (GTDB taxonomy): domain Bacteria; phylum Actinomycetota; class Coriobacteriia; order Coriobacteriales; family UBA8131; genus WRHU01. Next base: position 1,975 of record WQXX01000076.1, read on the forward strand.
GGAGGGTGCTCTGGCGGGCATCGGCGTGGTGCAGCGCGTTGCTTTATTCGCCTTCTTTCCGGTGATAGGCGTCGCCTTTGCGTCGCTGCCGATTTTTGGCTACAACTATGGGGCCCAGAACTTCGAGCGTGTCAAGACGACCTTCAAGATCGCCTTGTTATGGATGACCCTTATTGGCTTGTTCTTCTGGGTGATTATCCATCTCTTTCCTTCGCAGATCGTGTACCTTTTTGGCGTCAAGGACAGTCTCGAAGAATTCACGATCAGAGCTTTGCAGATCCAGGTTTTCTTCATGCCCTTGATCGGGCTGCAAGCGCTTGCCGGCAACTACTTTCAGTCAAGCGGGCAGCCGCTTCGTGCGATGTTCGTTACCTTGACGCGTCAACTGCTGTATCTTATCCCCCTGCTGTACATCCTGCCAGCTATGGCAAGCAATGGGTATTTCTTCGCCGGAGTGGGCCCGCTGGATGCCATCTACTATTCATATCCGATTGCCGATGTGCTCTCCGTGCTTACGGCAGGAGTGATGATGGCATTTGAATGGCGAAAGCTTAGTGCGAAAATCAAGCGCAATGCCCTTAAAGAAAGCACCGATTAAAGCCTAATCTCATCTCATTGAAGATTTTTCCGGGCACAAAAACGAATGCCAATGCTCAGGTTATGGGCAACGCACGCAGTCAACCTATAAGCACCCTGATAGGCCCCAGATCGAGCCCGGGGTGACATTTGGTTCAACCATTGACGAGGTTCTGGGCGGCGAGCACGCCACTTTGCAAGACAGTAGAAGCGGCCAAGGCAGCTCGGGCAGCATCAAGTTTCAGTTCATCAAGAAAGTCGCCCTTCATCTCCTGGAGGACATAGCGCTCGGCGGGCATCTGCCCTGGAGGACGTCCGATACCGACCTTGAGACGCGCGAAATCCGCACCACAGGATTCGATAATACTGCGAATACCATTATGCCCGCCTGCCCCACCACCGGCTTTTATCCGAAGGATACCGACTGGCAGGTCAAGGTCATCATGGATGACCAAAAACTCATCGATGCCCAGATGGTAATGCTTCATAAGGCCTTTAATGCTCTGCCCGCTGTGATTCATGAAAGTCTGCGGTTTTGCAAGCACAAGTCGCTTTCCATCGTATTCGATCTCATAGGTAAGCGCCTCGCAGCGGACTTTCATGTAGGGGCTTTTCCCGCGAGGAATAAGTGAGGACAGGACAGATCCCCCCTGTTTTGTCTGTGTTAGAGCAGGTTCGCCGGTTAGAGTGGCAAGAAGGGAATCGAGCGCCAGAAAGCCTACATTGTGGCGTGTAGCCTCGTATGCTTTCCCCGGGTTGCCGAGGCCAACAACCATGCGGATGACAGAATCGCTCATTATCGTTTATTTCCTGCCACCGTCATCCAGTGACGCTACAGGGCGAAGTCGGGATCAAACAGTTCGCTGACAGAAATCCCTTCAAAGACATTACCTATCGCTTGAGCGAGCAAGGGAGCGACAGAGACCACATTCAACTTACCGGTCAGGAGATCGGGAGGGATCGGAACGGTATCACAGACTATGATCTCGGTAACATCCACCTTATCGAGATACTCATATGCACGACCAGAGAACAAGCCGTGGGTCGCGCAGATATAGACGTCTGCGGCGCCTTCCTTTTTGAGTGTGGTGACACAGGCAGCTATCGTGCCGCCAGTGTCGATCATATCGTCATTCAGTATGCAGGTCTTGCCGGCGACATCGCCGATGACGTGAGCGATTTCAGCGACATTGTGTGCCGGCCGCGACTTGTGCATGACCGCGAGGTCGGCGTCCAGCATGTCAGCGAGCTTCTTGGCAGCTTTCGCCCGCCCAACATCCGGTGAGACGATACAGAGGTTTTCCAGACCCTTGCTCACGAAGTAATTTGCAAATATCGGAAGCGCCGTGAGGTGGTTGACTGGTTTATCGAAGAATCCTTGGATCTGCCCTTGGTGTAAGTCAATGGTGATGACGCGGTCAACGCCGGCAACCGTGAGCATATTGGCGACAAGTTTCGCGGTGATAGGCTCACGAGCGGCAGACTTCTTGTCCTGGCGCGAGTACCCAAAATGTGTGATGACGGCAGTCACCGTATGAGCCGAGGCGCGCTTGGCGGCGTCGGTCATGATAAGCAATTCCATCAGGGCGTCGTTGACGCTGCCGTCGCTCCAGGCAGAAATCGATTGGATGAGGAACAAATCGCTGTTTCGCACGCTGAGCGCAAATCGGGCGTAGATCTCCCCGTTGGCAAAGGACTTTGTGGTGATACCCCCCAGATCAACCTTGAGCAGCTCAGCAATCTTAGCTGCCAAGACGGGATTGCTTCTCCCCGTGAACAACATAAGGTTCTTTGTGACTTCAGACATTGTGGTACTCCTAGTTCCCTTTCATTGTTTCCCAAACATCGGGGTGTTTCCCGCACTCCGACTCTCGCGCCTGCGAATGCCCAGACGCGCGTTCCTATGTGGCGCTGCCATCGGTTGTACCCGGTGATGACAGCTCCTTTGCTGCTTTAATGCGTGCGTTTCTACTTGTGCTCCAGCCTTCGATGATGCGCTGCTCGGTGCGCTCGAGTGCCAGAGCACCGTCTGGCACATCATTGGTTATCACGCTACCGGCTCCGGTGACTACATCAGAGCCGATCGTGACCGGCGCTACCAACATGGTATCACTTCCCATGAAGCTCCGGTCACCGATAATGGTGGCGTGTTTTGCGAAACCGTCGTAATTGCAGGTGACGGTAGCTGCGCCGATGTTCACGTCCTCGCCGATTGTTGCATCCCCGATATAACTGAGGTGCGGCACCTTGCTGCGCGCGCCTATCACGGACTTCTTGATCTCGACGTGGGTGCCAGCCTTTGAGCCCGTACGCATGAGGGTACCTGGGCGCAGATAGGCGCGCGGCCCAACGCGCACAGCATCCTCGAGGACCACGTTGTCAAGAACGCTTTCCTCGATCACGCAGCCGGCTCCGATGGTAGAATCCTTAACCCGTGTATTCGGCCCCAGCACACAGCCTGTGCCTATGGTGGTCGAACCAGTGAGTATGGTGAGCGGCAGCAACTCCACATCGCCAGCGATGACAACCTCTGGGTTTATCCATACCATACGAGGGTCGAGCATCGTCACGCCGGCGCGCATGTGTGCCTGGTTGATGCGTTGTTGGGCGATGGTTGTTGCGGCGGCAAGCTGAACACGGTCATTGACGCCGAGCGTCTCGTTTGCATCGGCGCATCGGTATGCCAAAACCTTGCCGCCGACGTTGCGAATCTTTTCCAGAGTATCAGTAAGGTAGTATTCGCCCTGCTTGTTATCAACGGTAAGGGCATCAAGGCTTGTAAGCAGGAAGGCGATACGGAAGCAGTACATGCCGCTGTTGACCTCTGTTATATCACGCTGCTCAGGGCTTGCGTCAACCTGCTCGACAATGCGCTCGACAGCGCCGGATGCGTCGCGGATGATGCGTCCGTAACCTGTCGGGTCATCAGCGATGAAGGTCACCACACTCGCATCAGCTTTCTGCTCATGATGCGTCCATACGAGGTCTGAGATAGTATCGGCAGTAAGCAAGGGGGTATCGCCACAAAGCACAAGCAAAGTTGCGCTTGGGTCCTGTTGTGTTAAAGCCGTAAGCTGGTCGCGCGCCATCATAACAGCATGACCCGTGCCCTTTCGTTCTTCCTGGAATACCGTGATGGTATCAGCGACAAGCGGACTGACAAGCTCGCGCTCGTAGCCGACAATCGTGATGATGTCGTCACATCCTGC
>WQXX01000077.1 GCA_009781535.1 Coriobacteriia bacterium
CACTCGCCGTTGGGGGCAATAAGTGAGCCTGTAATGATATCCCCAGCTAGATGGATATTGCTGAGGTGAGCGGCAGACGTGCTGATAAACTCGGTGGTATAGGAAGCGATTTTATTCGTAATGCCTAAAGCTTCAGCTTGCTCAGTGCTGAGTTGGGGCTTGAGGATATCAGTATAAACCGTGACAGAACGCGCGCTGGGGTCTACTGTGTCGGGCGCACCAAAGACAAGTGTATCCAAATCCAAGGCAAGCCTTGTATAGTCGATGCCTGAACCCTCGATGCTATCGACGATGATAAGCTTGCCGTCTTCATCCACCTTAAAGGACGCGTCGACTGGCTCTACGCGCGAATCATCCGTCTCAGTGATGCGACCGAAGTCTAAGATGATCTTTTCTGCATCAAAATTCGCGACCAACTTAGCTGCAGCTCCTGTTTCTGCATTCGCAGGCACGATCAAAGTGGTCACCCAGGATCTGAGATCCTTGCTCTCCACAACCCAGGAATCTCCGCCGTCTTCTGAAATGAACTCGACAGAGGCTTCGGTCGCAGCCTGGATCTGAGCGCGAAGTGATTCCGACTTCTCCTCATCGATTACGCGATAGGTTATGGACATCGGAACAACGATGGCTCGCGCATCGCTTAAGTAGGCAGTATTAAGCGCCTTGACAAACTGCTCGTGGTTGACGACAAATCCATTACTCCCTGGGTTTACCTTAAAGCCCTGGTCAGTTGTATAAATGAACGCCTCGATAAGCTCATAACCGATAGCGTTGGTGATGATGCGTTCAAGTGAATGAAGCTGAGCAGGGGCAAACTTTAAGGTCGCGTCAAGCGCTACTCCAGCAAAGGTCGCTGTAATGCGGCCAAAAAGGGAGTTCTTGCCTCGTCCAACCGCATACGCCTGCTCGGCAAGGCTCTTGCCATCCACAGCTAAGCCAAGCGTTGCGGCTGAGATGCTCCAGGACTGCGTATCCGCCGAGGCGCTGGCTGTATCCTTGTACGAGGCTACCCCTCCAGTGAGATCGGCTGTCTTAGAATTGATTCCAGCGTTAGCCGCCTCCGTCGAGGCGAACAGGTTAACAGGTGTGCTTGCTACCTTTTTCGCTAGCTCCCGTTCGAGAAGCTCGGAAGCTTGTTCGATTGTCATACTCCCCACCTCAACTCCAGAGATGGTAACTCCGGTATGGATCTTTCCAAAGTTGCGTATCCCGTCAAAGCAGTAGAAGGCAAGCAGTATGATGATGAAAACGGCTAATATTGCTAAAATAACTCGCAATATTAAAGGCAGTCTGAAAGAATCGGACGACAGTTGCATCTTTGCTAAACCCTGAAAACCACCAGTGCCTCTATTGCCGCCGACACTCCGTCCACTAACAAACGCCCCCTCGCCCGCATACGCATACGTTCGCGGACTTTTTGTTACCTTCCGTGTCTTGAGATTCAAACGGTCTTGTTGCGCTGAATGTGGATTGTTCATTGTGTCTCCCAACACAGCAGGGCTAATCGGCAAAGCATTCCTTGATTCGTTCAGGTCGTCAGAGATTGCAGATTTTCTTGATTCATTCAGATTATCAGAGTTTACAGGTTTTCTCGATTCACTCGGTTTATCTGAGCTTACAGATTTTCTCGGTGAAGCCAGGTTTACTGTCTTTGCGGGATTTCTTGACGTTGCAAAACTACCCAACGCAGTCAGTCGTCCCAGATTGGCAGATCTTCCCGCCGCAGTAGATGATTTTGGTGCAAGAGATGCGCCTGTTGCAACCGGCCGTCCTGGTGAAATAGGCCAGATTCCGCGGATAGTTTTTGGATCCACCGGATCATGATGCCGCGCATAACCTACGCCACGTGCGATATAGATAGCGGCAGTTGTTATCGACAAGATCATGCCGATATACAAAAGCCAGATGCCAAGATAGCCCGGTTGCTCGCCCCAACCTGGCAGGAAGGCGGCCTCCACCAGTCCTGCTCCCGGCAGCATCGGGTTGCCCAGGATAAGCCCGCAAAAGCCAGCCATTGCGAACACGGTTGTGACCTTTCCGAGAAAGACGACCTCGAATTCCTTGTCAAAACGCATCTTCTGATACACCGTCAAGACGAGCATGGCGGCGTCGCGAGCTAATAACAAGATGAGAATCCACAGTGGTAGGCGTCCTATGATAAAAACGCCAACGACTCCGACGACTATAAGAAGACGATCGACGAGGGGGTCGAACTGCTGGCCGATTCTCGATACCTGGTTTAAGAGGCGTGCGACCAAACCATCAAGGAAGTCGGTGCTGGCAGCTATCATAAAGACGATGAAGGCTGCGACGTCGTTATGAAAACCAAGGAACAGCACCAGGTAAACAGGCAGGAGCAGAAGCCGGATCAGGGTCAACAGATTGGGGATAGTAAGGATTCTGTCGTCTGCTTCTACCATCATCGCCCAGCATCTTGCTTATGTTGGTTGCTGATAAGATTGTTGGAAAAATAACTACAAACCGGGTGATGGCAACGCGAATGCTCGGGATCGGAGGAAACATGGACGGGATCGTCAGAATCCATGGAGCCGTCAGCCGTGGTCATCGTGCCCGCAAGGATCCTTTGCTCTATGGCAGCCAACTCTTGAGGGGTGTTGACGTTGATGAGGTTGCCGCCACGTGGATCGATCTCAAGCATAGCCTGCCGCTCGAGCTTGATGAGATGTGCATGCTCGTACCAGATCGTCGCCCTCGTCTGTCCATCATCCAATGCAGCCTTAACGAGCGGCAGGCAGGTCTCGCGACGATAGACCGCGTGGAAGGGCTCGTAACCATGACTGACGTGCGGCACAACAGCATCAGCTCCGGTTGCAACCAGGATATCCCTCTGTGCAAGTAGAATCGGCGCTGAGGGAAATATCATGTCACATGCCACGACAGCCACATAAGGATTTTGTGCATAATACAAAGCCGTGTACATGCCGTTAAGCGCACTGCGCTCCTCATATACGTCTGCACACAAAGAAAGTTTGCCATGTCTTGCTTTGCTGCACAGGAAAGCAAGGCTTTCTGGCTCGTTGGTGGTTATGATCAGCTCATCAGCAATATGACCGAGACGCAGCAAACCACGACAAATCAAAGGAGCGCCGCAGAAAGGCACAAGAGCCTTGGAGCTACCCATCCGTTTTGATTCGCCACCAGCCTGCAATACAACCGTCAGTTTTTCCATATAAACAACAATCCGTCAGCTTTCTCAGGGTACGACACACCGACGGGCTTCCATCAGAAATCCGTCGGTTTTTCCTTACAGGCATAGTATAACAACTGTGTTCTGCTTAGAAGTTGGCATATCGGTAGCGTGAAGGCTCAAGTCGTCTGCATGATGGTACCACCGGCAAGCACGATCGCGTTGTCCAGACTGTCATAACACACCAGTGCTTGCCCGCGCGCCAGGTCGCTTACGGGTTCGTCGTAGGTGACCTTAAGTGTAGTGGGGCCAAGTTGCTCCAATTGTGCCGAGCGCGGTGTACAACGGTAGCGATGACGTGCGAAAACTCTCAGCGGCTTTGTGTGTCCGATGGTTTCCTGCTGCGTGAACACATCATCTGAAGGTTGAAGCTGCTCAAAACATGCACCGGATATGAGGTTTGCATCCTCCAGAACAGCTATCGTCGCACCTAACTCCGCGCGTGGCGCAACGATAACCGTGTTGCTCGTTGCGACTATCTCCTTGACATACAGCGGTGCGGCGGCGGCAATACCGATACCTTTGCGCTGCCCGATGGTAAAGTTGATGATGCCGTCGTGAGCGCCGAGCTTTTTACCTTCTGCGTCGATAATCAAACCCGGTTCTATCTTCAAATCCTCTGCGTGCTCAGCCATCCACTGGCGGATAAATGATGCATGGTCTCCGGCTGGAATAAAACAGATATCCTGACTCTCCTCTTTTTGGGCGATATGAAAACCAAGCTGGCTTGCGGTGGCGCGAACCTGCTCTTTGGCCAACGAACCAAGCGGAAAACGCACATATGCAAGCTGCTCCTGCGTAAGCCCATACAACACATAACTCTGATCTTTGTTGGCATCAACGGCCGTCCTGAGAAGATAACGTCCGCTGGGATTGTCAAACTCGACGCGAGCATAGTGCCCTGTTGCTACGCAATCAAAGCCCATCTCACGGGCGCGCCGGATGAAGAGCCCGAACTTGAGGAACCGGTTGCAATCGATACAGGGGTTAGGCGTCGCGCCCTGAGCGTAGGTTGTGACAAAACGCTTGACGACCTGCTCGGCAAAGGTATCGGCAAAGTCGAATGTGTAGTGTGGTATGCCCAGACGCGCGCAGATTACGCGCGCGTCTTGGATATCTGCCGTCGTGCTGCAGGCACAGGAATCCTGGTGGTCAAAGAGCTTCATGGTCGCACCGACACAGTCATATCCTGCCTGCTGCATAAGCCAAGCAGCGACGGAGCTGTCCACTCCCCCACTCATCGCGATCAATGCTGTCGGCCGATTTGTCTGCATGGGATAATCATACTAAACTAATACCTGAAAGATTAAACTAATACCTGAAAGATTATTCACGTTGCAACGCGCGGGCGCGATAGAAACTCAGGTACACCAAGCGCTCATGTGCAACAGGCGCACAGCAATCAATCAAGGGGACATGGCAATCTACCAAAGAGAGGTGCACGATGGATAACGAGGGTCAGATACGAAGCAAGGCATGGGAGCAGGCTCATGGAATCGTTGTCGGCAGTACTGCTGGGCTTCCCGATGGTTTTGCGGTCGGCTTTGCACAAAACTCTGAGACAGGCACGGGATGTACCGTCGTGCTTTGTGAATCAGGCGCTGTAGGTGGAGTTGCCGTGCTCGGTGCGGCGCCTGCAACGCGAGAGACCGACCTTCTGCGCTCAGAAAACACCGTCGACACGGTACATGGTCTCGTGCTCAGCGGCGGCAGCGCTTTTGGCCTTGACGCTGCATCAGGTGTGGTGCGTTTACTCGAAGAGCGCGGCATAGGTTTATCTTTCAGCAACCGAACGGTCCCGATCGTTGTTGGCGCTTCGTTGTTTGACCTCGAGGTCGGCGACGGAAAGGTTACTCCAGATCCAGAGATGGGATATCTCGCTGCCAAAAAAGCGCTAAGCTCCACGGGATGCTCGCTTGAGGTTGGGAATGTAGGCGCCGGCACAGGCGCTACCGTTGGCAAAATGCTCGGTATGGGCTTTTGCATGAAGGGCGGTTTTGGAGCGGCAAGTATTGCTGTTGACAATCTGGTGATAACCGCTCTCGTTGCAGTCAATGCCCTGGGATGTGTTTATGACCGTGTTGCAAACTCTTTGGTTGCCGGCGTGCGCAGCCCCTTTGCGCCAGACAGTTTGCTTGACCCCTACCAGGCGCTAGGGTTTTTGGCAGGAATGCAAGTTGAGGCAGGAATGCCCGCGACTGAGTCCGCCACTGATGCAGCCGAAATGGATGCCCCGATACCAGGTAGCAATACCACCATCGGCTGCATTCTTACCAACGCGAAACTCACTAAGACACAGGCGAATCGTATCGCGCTGGTAAGCCATGACGGATATGCGCGTGCCATCGAGCCCGTTCATACCTCATTTGACGGAGACGCCATTTTCTGCCTGTCACATGGTGATGTTATCGCA
>WQXX01000078.1 GCA_009781535.1 Coriobacteriia bacterium
CTTTTTACCTCTGTCCATTATCACCACATAAACCACAAAATGTAGTGGCTATAGGGTTTTGTTAATGAATTGTTGGCAAATGATGAACTTGAGGTAATGCTTTGTTGAACTTATTACCGTCGCTTAATTAAGCTTGTTACCGTCTTTTTTCGTATAACGCGCTTTTGCAATACGGGATTCAGGGCAGCCACGTTTACCTGGCACGAAGTCCTGCGCCAGAGGAAATCTACAGGAAGCTCACCGTCACCCGATCGGCAACGCGCACATTGATGGAGATGAGCGTATCAGGATACTCATTCAGACAGGTTTTAATGGCCGTCTCTTTGGCTTCGATATCCTCAGCGGCGCCAAAAGCGACTATGACATTGTTTCTCAGTGTCAGTGTTGTCTGGTTGCGGTCGGGTGCTTCGATGTTTTTTATCAGGGAGCACATCTCGGGGCTGAGCCCAGCGAGGATTGTAAGTGCGTTTATGACGCCCACATCGACGCACTTTTTCCCTAAAGACGGCTGGACGTTATGCTGCACCCCGTTGATGAGGTGACAAGCCATGATCTCTTCATCAGTAATAATGACGTCGCTGCTTGATCCGTCGGTGTTACCGAGCCATACCCCATCACTGGAGATAAGCCAGGGGACAACATCGTTTGAGACAAGATCTATGTAAGTCTCAACAATAGCAAAGGGCGTTCGTTCTTTGATCTCGATGACCAGTGTCGAGGGATACTCGCGTACGACAGAGACTTCGGCAACCCAGGGGTCGTCTGCAAGTCGTTGCCTGATGCCCTCGATATCGACCCGCAGCAGTGTTGAGCCTGCCGGAACGGCTGCGAGCTGCTCAAGGTGATTGTTCGTCAGACGCTGAGCGCCAGTAACACGTACGGTAGTGATAGCAAAAGCGTCGGATTGGTAGAACAGCGCAACGCCCACAACGCCCACGATGAGAACGGCAAAGACGATGAGCAAACGCATGCTCCAGGATAAGCCTCGCTTCCTTCGCTTTTCACGGTTCATGCGTTCGCGTTGTTCTGCCACGGTCGTTGAGTTGGGGCGCTTTTGATCTGACTGTCTATCACCCTGTCGTGGCCGCTGCGCGGAATACGATTCATCTTTCGAATAGCTGCCTGGAGTAGTTGCCGCTCGGCTGCTGGAGGCGCCAGCCGAGCGGTTGCTGGAGACGCCGGTCGAGCGGTTGCTGGATGAATGAGCTGAGAAATTGCTTGCAGACTTTACCGTGCGCGTGGAGGTAGAACGTGTGGATGATGAACGATAAGCGCTTCTATCTGAAAACGAAGCAGCTTGCCGTGATGTAGCTTGGTTTTGCGCTGAGCGGTCGTAAGCTGGACGATCGGGCACAGAGCGGATTGAGGCTGGTTGCTCGTTTTTTTGCTGGTCATATGCTGCCGAGCGCGCTAGCGCTGGCCTGTCGTAAGCTGCCGAGCGGGCGGGCGTCGGCCTGTCGTAAGCCGTAGGTCTGTAGGACAGGCGTTCGTAAGCTGAGCGATCGATCGCCGGGCGGTCATATGCCGAGCTTGTTGGCGTTGGGCGGTCATATGCCGAGCTTGTTGGCGTTGGGCGGTCGTAGGCTGAGCGCGCTGGTTCAGGACGGTCATAAGCTGAGCGGCCTGGGGTTGACTGGTCGTAAGCCGAGCGCGATGGCGCTGGGCGGTCATATGCCGAGCTTGTTGGCGTTGGGCGGTCGTAAGCTGAGCGCGCAGGCGCTGGGCGGTCGTAAGCCGAGCGTGCAGGTGCTGGACGATCATATGCCGAGCGGCCTGGGGTTGATTGGTCGTAAGCCGAACGCGCGGGCGCTGGGCGGTCGTAAGCCGAGCGTGCAGGTGCTGGACGATTATATGCCGAGCGGCCTGGGGTTGATTGGTCGTAAGCCGAGCGCGCGGGCGCCGGGCGGTCGTAAGCCGAGCGCGATGGCGCTGGACGGTCATATGCCGAGCGATCGGGCACCGGTCGGAGGTGGGATGGATAGGCTTGACTGGCCCTGGAAGATGGCGAGTGCGCGGATGAGGCATGCGTGGATGGCGGGCGCGAAGATGTTGCATGCATGGCGCCCGAGTGAGAAGGATATGGACGAGTGGGGTATCGCTGAGAGGAATAGGAACGCGCGGTTGACGAGCGCGCAGCAGAAGCATACGGGGCACTCGAGCGAGAAGACGATGAGTAGGGAGATGATGAATGAGAATATGAAGCGTAAGGAGATGAGGAACGCGAGGAGTAGGAACGCGAGGACGCCCCTCTACGTGTCGAACCCGATGAATCGGATCTCCGGTTGTAGTTCTGTTCCATGCTCGTCTTTCACACATTGACGGATATACTTGATGATTGCAACCACATCCGCCGCCGTTGCGGTCCCGGTGTTCACAATAAAATTCGCATGCACCTCAGAAATCTGTGCTCCACCTATTGTATACCCTTTCAAGCCCATCGCCTCGATGATGCGTCCGGCGGAATCGCCTGCCGGGTTCCTGAAAACACTGCCAGCGCTTGGTTTTGTCATGGGCTGGGTCTTCTTGCGACGGTTGAGTAAGCCTTCCATGCGCCCGCGAATCTGCCCTGTATTTCCGGGGATAACCTTCAGCTCACTTTCTACAATGACCTCTCCAGGCGGTAGACCTGAGTAACGATAACGCCACGGCAGTTCACTGCCAAGGTAACGGATGAGCCCTTCGCCCGGGCGTAACACCGTCAGGTTCTCCACGATGTTGCCTATCCACTCCTGAGCGTTGCCCGCGTTCATATACAACGCACCACCGAGCGTGCCTGGAATACCCACAGCAAACTCAAAACCTGAAAGTCCGTTCTTGAACGCCGCCTGTACGAGATTGGAAAGGATAACGCCTCCGCCTGCAACAATCGAGCGCTGATCAAGGGTAAGATCTGGTAATGAGAAACCTTTGAATTCTGCACCAAGCGTAAGAACCGCGCCTCGGAAGCCCTCGTCGCTAACCAACAGGTTGCTGCCTTTTCCGATTACGGTCCAAGGCATTTGATGGGTGGCAAGCGTATCCAGTACATTGTTCAAGTCGCGTATAGACGCACATTCAACAAACAGGTCTGCCGGCCCACCAATGCGATAACTGGTATGACGTGCCATCGGCTCATCGCAGTAGATGGAGCCCTCAAGGATGCCGCTTAACGTACAGTACGCGTCAAAAGCTGTCATGAGGCAAGACTCTCAAGGACATCCCCGAGACTTAGCGCTTCTTTCTTTTGCAGTAGAGCCAGTATCTGCGGGGCAAACAGGGTTACGTCTCCGGCGCCCATCGTGATGATGATATCGCCCGGCTCTGCAAGGTCAACCATCGCGTCTGCGATTACTTCCCGCTGGGTGATGAGACGCACCGAAGCGTTGGGGTCGTGCCGTATGATGGCTTCCATTAAAGCGGCGCTGCTGACGCCCGGAATTGGCGTCTCGCCCGCTGAATAGACGTCCATCAGTGTGATGGTATTGGCAGCGTCAAACGCGGATGCAAACTCATCCATAAGCGCCACGGTACGTGTGTAGCGATGCGGCTGGAAGAGTACATGCACATGCGAAAAACCAAGGCTGACCACCGCTTGCAGGGTTGCCGCAACCTCGGTCGGATGGTGCCCATAGTCATCGACCACAAGCACGCCAGCTGCGGTTCCAATGCGCTCAAAACGGCGGCGCACGCCACCGAAGGTGCCCACTGCCAGAGCGGTTGCCTGACGGTCAAAGCCTAACCAATCCAACGCGGCTGCGACAGCTGTCGAATTGAGCATATTGTGAACGCCCGGGGTGGCTCCCAATGCAAAGGGTTGAACCATACCATCAGGGTAGATGACCTCGAAATCCATCACGCCTTTTACCTCAAAACGCACATCCGCGTTCTCATGAGCGCCGTACGTTATGAAGGGTTTTCCGCTGGCTTGTACCAGCTCAACGAGATCGGGAGAATCAGCGCAGGCAATGACAAGGCCGTTATCATCGACCTTTTCAAGAAACGAGCTGAACGAGGAGTGTATCTCCTCGATACCCTCAAAATGGTCGAGATGGTCAGCTTCGATGTTGGTGATGATGGCGAGATGGGGATTGAACTCCACGAAGGAACCATCAGACTCATCAGCCTCTATCACGTAATAAGGGCCAAAGCCCAGATGCGCACTCGCGTCGAATCCATCCACAACCCCACCGATCAAAAAGGTCGGGTCAGCTTTGAGGTATGTCAGCGAAGTAGCTAACAACGAGGACGTCGTCGTCTTGCCATGCGTGCCGGCTACCGCCAGCGTAAGGAAACCTTCGCCCAGATAGGCAAGCATACGAGCGCGCGACCAAATGGGGATACCACGCGCTTGGGCCGCAATATACTCCGGATTGCTTTTTGGGATAGCAGTAGAAACAACCACGACCTCGATGGTCGGATCATCGATATTTGTTGCATTGTGATTAAAAACAACAGGAACACCTTCGCGCAACAGAGCCTGGATGTACAAGCTCTCCTTGAGATCCGAACCACTGACGTTGATACCGCGTTTATGGGCAATCAACGCGATCCCAGCCATACCGGAGCCGCCAACGCCGATAAAATGCGCGCGCGACAGTGACGCAGGTTTCTCATGCGTTTGGCTAGTGGGGGAAGCTTGTTCGCTAAGGTTTTTCACGATTGTGGATGATAGCAGATTGGCTATGTCTTGACAGGGTAATCAAACCGAGAATGTACAGATAGAGGCAAATTCGCAGGTAGTTGATATAAATCTGAGGCGTTGAAAGAAAATTGCGGGGAGTCGATAACTCGACTCCCCGCTATATCGCCGTACAGAAAGCGTGTGTCTTGCTTAAACCGTCTCCTCATTATCGCTTCCTGCATGACTTCGATCTTTACGTTCACAGTTCCTTGACGTCTCTCTCAATACGTGCGTCCGCTGTACTTCTTTGTCCTTGCTCTTCTCAAGACCCTGGAATAAAAATGGGGAACCGAGGCTTTCTCGGCTCCCCACCACTATTGTTTTGTCTTGCCCACTGACGTGCCCACGTCGGATAGCTCTTTTGCTACTGGCTGAGTCATATATTAGCATGCGGCAGTACGCCTGTCAATGAGAACCGCCCCCAATATGGGTTTTTCGCATGTGGTTTATCCGGATGAACGGCACTAATGCTGCGTGTGTTATCTTGAAAACTGATGCATGAGCGATCGATGTCGCCCCAGACCTGATCTGGGGTCCAGTGGAAAACAGTAGGCGGCGTGCGTGTTTCCGACAGAAAACTGATGCATTGGCAATCGATGTCACCCCAGACCTGATCTGGGGTCCAGTGGAAAACAGTAGGCGGCGTGCGTGTGTCCGACAAAAAACTGATGCATGGGCAATTAATGTCACCCCAGACCTGATCTGGGGTCTAGTGGAAAACAGTAGGCGGCGTGCGTGTGTCCGACAGAAAACTGATGCATAAGCAATCGATGTCACCCCAGACCTGATCTGGGGTCTAGTGGAAAACAGTAGGCGGCGTGCGTGTGTCCGACAGAAAACTGATGCATAAGCAATCGATGTCACCC
>WQXX01000079.1 GCA_009781535.1 Coriobacteriia bacterium
TGTGTTGCCACCTTCAGAGCGACGTCGACGCCGACGTCCTGGAGTCTTATCCCTATCCTGTGAAGTGGAAGGCGTCGGTGCTTGCGGGTTGCGCAAACCTGAAGAGTGCTGACCGGGGCGCGGGCGATTCTGTTTCTTAGGTTGCTGCTGCGCTTGTTGTCCCTGTTGCTGTCCCTGCTGTTGCCTCTGTTGCTGCCCCTGCTGCTGCCCCTGCCGTTGCCCTTGTTGCGAAACCTGTTGCGTCTGCTGGCGTCCGCCTTGTTGTTGTGTCTTTGGTTTTGGCTGCTGGCGCCCGCCTTGTTGTGGCGTCTTTAGCTGTGGCTGCTGGCGTCCACCCAGCTGGGGCGTTTGCTGAGCCGCCTGTTGAGACTGCTCTTGCGTTTGCTGGTGCGGTTTTAACTGTGCTTGAGCTTGTCCTTGTGTTTTTGCAGTCGTGCGAGTCTGAACAGGTGTTTGAGCTTGTGTAGGTGTGTGAGCTTGTGCGGAACGACTCCGTTGGTTTACTGGGGGCTTCTTTGGCGTGGCTTGACGCGGTACAGGTTGTCCTGTTGAGGTCTTTCGTACAGGGGTCTGTTGGGGCTGACGCTGCTGAGACAGCTCTGCTCCTAGACTCTGTTTGCCACGAGAGGAACGCCTTAGTTTGCGTCCCTGTTGGTGCGGGACTCTCACATCCAGTGACAAGTCGTTACTGTCCTCCCAATCGCCTTCATCGAATCGGGTTTTAGTCCGGGTGTCTTCGTCCTGCTCAAGAACCTCACCGTTACTACCGCGACGACGACGACGCGTCTGCGGTCGCACCTGAAGCGATTCAACTTCGGTCTCCAGTGTATCAGTGAGCTGATCTAGCTCACGATCAAGCGCGCTTAATGCCAGCATGATGCTGCTTGAGGCACAGCGGTCGATGACCTCTCGGCTTGCACGACACTGGCAGATACAACCTGTGGCGTCTTTCTCACATTCAAGGTCGACGAGAGGAACAGAAAGCGCCTTGCCATCTTCGAACTGCATGTGGATGACTTCACGCGGGGTGTCCAAATCCGTAACCTTCGCCGAGCCAAGCGGGGTCTCAATCAAGGTGCCTTTCTTCGGTGCACGCTGTCTGAATTCCTTGTACGCTTCGTATTCGTACCGCAAACAACACATGAGACGCCCGCAGGCGCCGCTGATCTTTACCGGGTTAAGCGACAGATCCTGTTCTTTTGCCATACGGATCGAGACCGAGTCGAACTCGCCCCCAATACGTGCGCAACACAGCACCTCACCACAGTGCGCCAGGCCACCGACCATCCGCGCTTCGTCGCGCGCGCCAATCTGCCGCATGTCGATGCGCATATGGAAGTACGCCGCCAGGTCGCGTACCAGATCGCGGAAGTCCACACGGTTCTCGCTCGTGTAATAAAAAACCGCCTTGTCCCCCGAGAACAGGAACTCGACTTCGACAGGACGCATGTCGAGCTCGTTCTTCTCGATCAGCTCACGATAGACCTGCATCGCTTCGCGACCTCGAGCGGCGAGCTCGTCGACGCGGTCGTAGTCATTCTTGTCCAAGACACGGATGAGCGGTTTCAGCGGGGTCTTGAGCTCGGCAACCTGCTCGTCAGTTACCTCGGTAGCCGGGTTGACCACCAGGCCGATCTCGCGTCCGCGCTCTGTCTCGACCAATACATGGCTCCCACGTTTAGGCGTGATCCCTGCCAGGTCGAACCAATAGGATTTAGGGTTATGTCGCAGTCTGACTGCAGCAACAGTGGGCATATGATTTCCTTTTGTCTATGTAAGTCCCTTGTGCGTGAGCTCGTCGCGAACGACAAAGAACAATGCTTCCAGTGCCAGTTCTTTCGAATTATACTGTATCTGCTCCTGCGCTCGGTCTACAGCAATCAACGAACGGGTAATCGCCGCCTCATCAAGGGTTACAGCGAACTTCTCGATATGGAAATAGAAATCATCATTTACTATCTCATTCGCCTTGCCGAGACGCACCAGCAAGATGTCGCGGAGGTATGACCGGATGACGTCAAGCGCCTCGCCTATTGTCTCACGCTCGCGACTTGTCAGCTCGCGCTTGTGTTGCTGTTCAAGCGCCGTCATGCTGCCCTTGCTTAAGAAATCCTTACTCGCATCGCGTTGCAACTGCTGCTCGACCTTCACTGCGTCAAGCGGCTGTTTGAAGCGCACAAACAACGACTTGACCGCCTCGAGCACATCAAGGTCATCGGAAAGAGGAAGCCGCTCAAGCATTTCGATAAGGGCAATGCGCGTCTGGCGACGCTCGCGCGACATGATGAATTCTTCTGCGCGGAGGCGTGACCCACCTGCCGCAGCAAATGCCCGCCGTGCCATCGCCTCATCGACACCAGTCCGCTCCATAAGGCTGCAAGTCGCCTCACTTTCTGGTATCTGACGAAACGGCAGCGCTTGGCACCGCGATAGCAGGGTAGGTAAAACGGCGTCACGTGTGCGGGCAAGCAGGATGAAGCTCACATTCTCGTAGGGTTCCTCAATGGTTTTAAGAAGGGCATTTGCTGCGGCGCCTTTCAGCAGATCAGCTCGCGTGATCAGATATATCTTGCGTGATGCGCGAATAGGTGCAAGCGAGACGTCGTGGATAAGATCGGCAGCCTGCTCGGCAAGATAGCCCGCTGCTCCCAAGGGCTCGATGATGTGATAGTCCGGATGGGTTCTGTGCGCCACACGAATGCACTCGTCACAAGAACCACAGCCTCCTTGTGGGCAGAGCAACGCTGAGGCAAGCGCGTGCGCCGCCTCGGTCTTGCCAGCTCCAAGCGGCCCAAGGAACAGATAGGCATGGCTCGGCGTCTTTCCTGCACAGGCTGCCGTTAGAAAGCGCGCTACCAGCGGTTGCCCGACCAGGTTTGTAAAGGGCGGCTCTATGGGATGCCTTCGTTGGTTACCTTCCGGCGGTTCCTCGCTGCCTTGCGCCAGCTGCTTGCTGCTCACATCTCCCCCAAAGTATCCCGCAATCTGCCTTGTTTCTCGCGCTTGATGGATCCGATCAGTTCAGGGGTTATCGTAAAAGCAATTTCGGCAGCCTGCGGGAACAGGTCGCTCAGTTCGTTAAAGACAGCTTCTGCTGTCTCCGCCTTGTACATTCGATTTGCAACCAGGCGAACACGATCTGGCTCGTTTGCAGCAATCGCCGCAAACGCCTCATGAACTTTTTTATGAAAGCCAATGCTTTCTGCCTCAAGGCGGTCAGGCCCATCCTTGGAGGCTCGTTTAAGCGCAGACTCGACGTCCCGCGTCAATACGATGGTGCGATCGGGGATAAGCCCTTTGCTGCCAATGATATTAGCCTGACGTACGGTGTCGGTTCCCAGATTGCGAGCAAAGCCCTGATATGCCATCGTCGAATCAGTAAAGCGGTCGCAAAGCACGACGGCGCCCCTTTCCAGAGCAGGAATGATATGCTCAGTTACCAACTGCACACGCGCCGCCTCATAAAGCAAGAGCTCGCTTGTCGCATCGAGATCAGTGTTTGCGGTGTCCAGCAGGATTGCGCGAATCTTCTCGCCGATTACCGTCCCGCCTGGGTCGCGAACCAATACTGTTTGATATCCACCAGCTTCCAAGCGGGCCGCCAGCAGACGAATCTGGGTGGATTTGCCAACCCCTTCTCCTCCTTCGAAGGTGATGAACAGGCCTCGTTTGGTGTTGCTGATGGAATCACTCATGAGGCGACTCCCTCTCCCTTATAGTCTCTGGCTTTGCCGTTTGCTCTGGCTCCTTGGCGTTATCGATCAAGCCACTTGTCACCCCGGGCTTGATCCGGGGCCTATCAGGGGCTTTGTTGGTTGCTTGCGTGTGTTGCCCGATGAGCTGTTCGCAAGATGATTGCAGAGGATTTTGTATGACATCCTTTATTTCTGCTGCTCCTGCATCTCCCGCTTCATCCCACAAAGTAGCTCCGGTCGTATCGATGGCAACAAAGGCAGGAAACCCTTCCAGGGTAAGCCTACGGAGTGCTTCGGTTCCCAAGTCTTGCCAAGCGACCAGCTCTGCTTCTGTGACGAACTGCGCGAGATACGCCGCAGCGCCGCCAGTTGCCGCAAGGTAGATACAACCACAGCGCGCGCAGGCGTCTACGACTGCCTGCGCGCGCCGCCCTTTACCCAGCGTTACGGTTATGCCGGCATCGAGCAGCGCCGGTGTGGCAAAATCCATGCGGGAAGCGGTCGTCGGCCCAACGGCGCCACAGGGATAGCCATTCTTTGGTTCAGTGGGACCTGCATAGAAAAGCGCCTGCCCGTTTAACCCATAGGGTAGCTCGCCATGTGCGTTAAGGTGCTCAAGCGCACGCAGATGCCCCGCGTCGCGCATCGTGTAGACGGTTCCGAAAAGCGCTACCTCATCCCCTGCCCTGAGCCCCACAAGCTGCTCTGCGGTTGCAGGCAGATCGAGCCGCTTTGGTGGCGAAGTGCAAAGAGCACCGACCTGTTGGTCTTTTGTCGGACACATCTCCTGATTCATAAGCGCATGGCTAGACCCCGGGTCAAGCCCGGGGCGACATTGCTGGCTGTCGTCAGTCTTTGCGCCATCACCAGCCAACACATCAAAAGTAATGGAACGCAAAGCGCTGCACCCGATATTGACAGCAACGGGCAGCGCGGCGATATGACAGGACGCTGTCTCGATATGCACAGCCAGAGCTGTCGGATATCCACCAAAACCTCCTGGCCCGATACCAAGCCCGTTGATAGCTTTAAGCAGCTCTTCTTCAAGCTCGGCTATTGCAGGTTGGGGATGCGTGCTGCCTACCTTGCGAAGCAAGGCGTGCTTAGCAAGTCCGGCGACCTTGTCAAAGGTCGATCCCACACCCACACCCACCACAAGAGGCGGACATGCATTCGCCCCCTTCTCGAAAACTGCGTTAAGCACCAACTCGCGCACAGCTGATATGCCGACGCCTGGTGAGAGCATGGTTACCCGCGAGGCATTATCCGAGCCACCGCCTTTGAGCATAACGCTCAGATGCGCATAGGGCTGTGCGCTGGGAATAGTCTTGATCTCGCAGAAGGCAGGGGTGTTATCTCCCGTATTACTCCGATCGAGCAGGGCGTCGTGCACAAGGCTCTTGCGAAGACCCGCTTGCTCGTAGGCACGCGCAACTGCTGCATCAACGTCCTTAAAGATATCAGCAGGCACAAGGACATCCCCACCCACTTCCAATAATACCCAGACGTAGCCGGTATCCTGGCACAACGGTAAGCCTTCAGTAGCGGCGATACGGGCATTGTCCACAAGCTGGTTAAGGACAACCGCCGCTCGTCTGGATGAAGGAATCGACTCCAGCGCACAGCGATAATCGTCCCGTAATTCACATGAAATACGACAGATTGACTGTTCGACAAGCGCAGCAATGCGCGCAGGGTCAAGCATGACCGGTACGTTGACGCTCAAATTTGTAGTGGTTTCTTCCATGGCTTTCATGGTATCACAAGGCAATAA
>WQXX01000080.1 GCA_009781535.1 Coriobacteriia bacterium
CCCGGAGGATTCAAGCTTGCCCTCGACTCATTTGACCCGACAGGTCATGCGACCATGATCGCTGTCAGCGACCACTACGGCGATGGTCGCGACATGAGCTGGTTGTACGAGGTCTCCTTTGGAAGTCTTAAGAACACCGGTGTTGCGATGGTTTCCGGCATTCGTGCTTTTGATCTGGCGCTCAGGCTCGCGTATGACGAGATCGCCGTTACAGCCATCGAGTGTGACGTCGCCACGGCGCTACATGTGCTTCTTGCTGACAACCCACAGCTTCCTTGCCGGATCTACTGCTGCTACACTGCCATGCTTGAATTGCGCAAACAACTTGCCGCCGCTATCAAGTCCAGCGCGTCACAGGCTTAAGGAGGCGCAAATGACGGAGAGAAACACATCTGCACCTGTCTACTCGCTGGCGATCTGTCATCTATATCCCGGCCTTTTGGATGGCAACAGCGATATCGGCAACCTTCTCGTCTTAACCCAGCGCATGCGTTGGCGGGGGATAGAACCGCAGGTACTTGAATATCATCCAGGCGGTCTCTTTCCCCAAGGCATTGACCTTATAATCGGTGGCGGATACGCAAGCGATGCAAAGAAGATCCTCACTCCCGATTTGCCCCGCATTGCCCAACCCATACGAGAGCTTATCGAAGCAGGCGTTCCGGCACTGGCGGTTTGTGGTTCTTTTCAGATGCTCGGCACACATACGATCAATATCGACGGAAAAACCTCCGAGGGCGTCGGTGTTTTTGACGCGTACACGGTGCTCGAAAGCAAGCGCTTGGTCGGTAATATCATCACCGAGAATGCAGAGATGGGAACCATCATCGGTTACGAAAACCATCAGGGGCGCACCTACCTTGGCCCATCAGCGCTGCCATTTGCGCAGGTTATCAGCGGGGCAGGCAACAACGGCGCTGACAAGACCGAGGGCATCCATTATAAGCATGCCATCGGCACCTATCTTCATGGGCCGCTTCTGCCTAAAAACCCGCTTATTGCCGATTATCTCATCCGGCATGCGTTTGAGAGGAAATACGCGGAGTCTTTGCCACCGTTAGCCGCGCAGCAGGCAGCCCTTATGGAAGCGTACACCGATTCCGCGCGCTCGCGTGCAATGGCTCGTCCGCGGTAGTCAGATACCAGGACGTTTATTCCCGCACAAGTATGCGCGCTCGCGCTCAATGTCTCGCTTCAGCTGGCTAAAACCGGGGTTGGCTGCCGCAGCAGAATGCGCGCTCGCACGGCATTACCCGAGGACTAAAAACGGCAGGCCCTGTATGGTGTACAGGGCCTGCCGACAAAGACGATCAGTGGAGTGCTCATCAATAAAAAGAAACATATCCAGATGACGCAGTGATTACAAAAACCATGAAAAGAACGTAAATAAACCAAAAGACAATACTGGCAATCGAAACGATAAGCCCGACGATACCAAGGATACGTCCTACGTTTGCCATACTTCGCATGAACGGTATCTGGAGTCCTTGTTTGCCATGGGACATAGCAATGATGGAAAAGATCATGCCGGGGACGACAAGTTCCGAAGTCGCCAAGCCGATGATACCAAAGATCAAAGCAGTAATCGCCTTGGGGTTGGAACGCGGTTCGGCAGCCGTTTGTACGTACGCAGCTTGGTTATAGTCGACCTGCGCATGATTCGGCTGTCCAGACGCCGGAATTCCGCTGAACTGTCCGTTTGGCTGTCCAGTTGCTGGCATACCATCAGCCGCATGGGTGTCGCAATCATGATCTGAATGCGGATGGGCAGACGATGCCGAAGATGGTGCATCCATGAACTGGTCGGTCCATTGGTCACCATCCCAGAAACGCAGTTTTATGCTGCCGGTTGGGTCACCATACCAGCCTGGAACGGGGTTACTCATAGTTCCTCCTTTTCGTTCTTAAGGGAACGTCTAAGGGCGCGCTTGCGCGCCCTTAGGATTTGTTGTTTTGCAGTTGAGGCTTAATAGTATAAGTTGCAAGCGCCGGCCATGCAGGAAGCTGTGATAGCGATTGAGGCGATGACCCAGATGATGATTCCGATGATGCCGAGGACACGTCCGACGTTTGCCATGCTACTCATGAAGGGGTTCTTGCGTGCTTTTGCGCCTTGTACGACTGCGATGATAGAGAAGATGATGCCGATGTAAGCGTAGCTTGTCGCCAGGCCGATGATGCCGAAGATCAGGGCAGAGATTGCCTTACCATTGCTACGAGGTGCTGCGGGCGTTTGCCCATAGTTCGGTTGGCCATAACCGGGCTGCGCGTAGCTGGGTTGCCCGGCTGCAGGGACGCCATACGCCTGTTGCGGCGCAGGGGCGGCTGCTCCATCGATGTACTGCTCGGTCCATTGGGTGCCATCCCAGTAACGCAGTTTTGCGCTGCCACTCGGGTCGTCATACCAGCCTGGAACAGGGTTACTCATGATTTCCTCCTTAAGGTTTTGTAGTCGGCTCGATACAGGTCGATACCGACGAGGTAAACGAAAACCCTTGATTGGAAGGGCTCCATCGGTTCGGAGTTACTATGGTATCACATACCCAGGGAATCTGGGTCGAAAAGATTCTCAGACTCAGCAGGAGTAGCCTCATTTTCCGCAAGCATGCTCTCTATTTCAACAGGAGTAGCCTCATTTTCTGCAAGCACGCCCTCAGTTTCAATAGGGATGTCATCAGCTTTGGCTAAAGGGTTGCCAAAACCTTCAGGAGCAGGCATCGGCTCGCCAGTTGGAGGCGGCAAGACAGGTTTGATCTTCCAGGCAGGGACGCCTTTCCATTTGATTAAAATGAGGATGGCAACGACGATAAGGGCGATGCTGATCCACTGTGAGGTTGAAAAGATCAGGAAACTGCCGCGGATTTCGTCGCCGCGCAACAGCTCGGTACCCATCCGGATGAACGCATATAAGAGCAGGTACCAGCCGACGAGGCTTCGCGGACGCTTTGCAAATCTGTCGTACAGAAGAAGAAAAACAAACAGGCAGAACAGAAGCGCGCTTTCCAGAAGCTGGACAGGAAATAAAGGCACGTTCGCCAACCCGAAAGTCTCAGGCCCAAAGACAACGTGCAAAGGGCCGTCATAAGGAATCCCGTAACAGCAGCCCGCCATAAAACAACCGATTCTCCCAAAGGCATGTACGAGTGGGACGACCGGAATGAGAGCTTCGAGCAGGGTACGGAAGGAGATCTTGTAGATCTTGGCATAGATCCCCACACCTCCGATGCCTCCGATCAATCCACCATAGAACACAAAGCCGCCGGTAATAAGCACGAGTAGTCGTGCCGGATCAGCGGATAACTCGCTGAAATGTGATATCAGCTTTGGGAGCGCCTGTATGATGTACATAAGCTTGGCGCCAACTGCTAAACCGATCAAACCAAAGAAGTACGAATACAGTACGTCCTGGAAGGGCAGGCCGCCTTTGCGAGTGCGTAAGTATAACAGCAGCACTCCTACAAAGATGCCGATGCAGATCATCAGCCCATAGGAGGCGGCAGTAAGAGGGCCGATATGGATGAAGGGATGCATGGGTCACCTACGTCTTTCCAAAAAGAAAGGGCGTGCCGGAGTTGCACGCCCTTTACTGCAGGTCTATAAATCAGTAATAGATGCCGCCGATGTTGCCCATACTGCAAGCGCACGAACAACCGATGATGGTGAAGAGGAGGCAGAACACGGCGCTGACGATGCCGAGGATCATGCCGATGGTGGTAAGCGCGCTCTTGCGTATCTTGCCAGCCATCATGGAAAGGACGACGCCAGCCACACCAGAGCCAAGGCCGAGGATGCCGCATATAAAGACAACAGCATAGATGGGGGTCAACGCAAACCAAGAGAGGAAAAACGATAAGCCACCGAGAATCAGAGCGGGGATAACCAGCTTGAGGGTGCTTTGTACCGACGCTGTCTGTCCGGCTGCTGGCTGATTGTAGGAGTAAGTCGGGGCTGTACTGGCTTGTGGTGTTGCGGCATACTGTGCTGCTGGCGCTGTATACGCCGGTGCTGCTGCTGGTGCATCTGAATACTGCTCGGTCCACTGGACGCCATCCCAATAACGCATCCTTGTGCTACCAGGCGTTGGGTCCGCATACCAACCTGCTGCGGGATTCTCACTCATAGTTCCCTCCTTAAGAAACCATAGATACTACCAATACTACTGTCATTGTCACTAAGTGCGGGCAGCCATAATGAATGTAGAGGCTGCGACGACCTGTCGACTTGATGATAACACATTGCGCGGCGATGTGCGCCGAAAAATCGATGGGTGAAAAGCTCATAGAGCAAAGGAGCAACCTGGAGTATTAAAAAAAGCCGCCGCCGTATACGGCGGCGGCATTGCGACAGTTTCTTATATCTTTTCTTTTTTCCGGATGAGCAAGGCTCCGATGAGCAATATCACCAAGAAGAAGACTGCAAGAAGACGGAGAAGAGAGCTGGATGAAACGAGCAAATCCAGAGAGAAGGTCGGCAGCAGGATAGTTGCCAAGGAATAGCACATCAATACTATTATGGTTATGGATGCAGCAATGAGAAATGCTTTCAAGCCCCTGGCTTTGGTGGCGAAGAGAGCAAGTATGCCTACAAAAATCGGCAAACAGGCGTAGAACAGGTCAAAAATGAGATCGATTCTTTTTTGACCAGATAATGCTCCGCCTGAGGAAAAAAAGTAGTCATTGATGATTGCTCTCAGGCTTTCGCAGCCGGTAAGAATAAGGCCGATGCCAGCGATAATCAGCAAGACTATGCACACCAGGCTGTTCCTTCTTTTCGGGTTGGGCTTTGCTGGAGCTGAGGCGCTTGCGATACGCTGGTTTGCGGAATCGGGAACCGAAGCATACAGTACCGGCGTCGAGACCGGAGGCACAACAATCAGCGCTGGTTCTGGTGCAGCCGCTGGCGCCGGTACCAAAGGTGCGGTTTCTTCCGCCGCAGGAATTACAGGTACAGCATCAGCTACAGGTGGTATTTCTTGCTGATTGTCCAAAGGCTCGGCAACAGAACCGACAGATGCTCCACAGAATTCGCATAGCACGGTGTCCTCTTCCATATTGTGCCCACAATTTGTACATAACATAGCTGCCTCCTATCAAACAACATCGTATTCATCAGGACGAAAAACATACAACGTCTCAGAGCTCTGATCACAACAGTTAGAAGATACAGGTTGTAGCCGCGCAATTCAACCCTTTTTGGGCCTTTTTAGATGAATCGTTTATTCTGGCTTCCGTCGGCTTTCGTCTACGACAACTGTTCAATTCTCCGTGAAGGAAAAGTATGCTACTATCCACACAGAAAACTTGGAAGGGAGTACCATGAAAACATTACAAAGCATCCTTATTGGTTTGGTTATCATCACTCTCGCATTTTCTCTGGTTGCATGCTTTGGGCCGGGGGTTCAGGACTATGAGTATCAGGTTGCGGACGGATATAAGCTCGTTCGAAGCTCCGCGCATATGATTCAGGTCG
>WQXX01000081.1 GCA_009781535.1 Coriobacteriia bacterium
GCTCGGGAAGGTACTCGAGCGGCCCGCCGAGAAACGCGATGTTACCTCGGATGGGGCGCCCGCAAGCAAGCCCTCCAATAGTCTGCGTTACCACGCTTTGGAATATCGAGGCTGCGATATCCTGCTTGCGGGCGCCCTCGTTAAGTAAAGGCTGCACGTCGGTCTTTGCAAAAACACCACAACGCGAGGCGATTGGATAGATGATGGTCGCGTCGCGTGCGAGCTCATCAAGCCCTGCGGCGTCGGTATTAAGAAGGGTTGCCATCTGGTCGATGAAAGAGCCGGTGCCGCCTGCACAGGTGCCGTTCATGCGCTGTTCGATACCATGATCAAAATAGATAATCTTGGCGTCCTCACCGCCGAGTTCGATGACGACGTCGGTTGTTGGGATGAATTCCTCAACCGCTGTCTTTGAGGCGATGACCTCTTGGACGAATGGCAACTCAAGCCACTGCGCAAGCAGCAAACCACCGGAACCCGTAACATTGACCGTCATGGGGGTTGAGCCAAAACGTGCAGCTGCGCCTCCGATGATCTCGGCGATGGTGGCGCGGATATCGGTGTGATGACGCTGATAATCCGCGTATAAGATAGATTTATCTGCGTCAAGAACCGCACATTTGACCGTCGTTGAGCCGACGTCGATACCGAGATGAAGCGGTGTAGTCTGTGGTGTCTTCAAAACACGTATCCTAACTCTTACAAGCGTATGTTCGAGTCGTTGCCGTTTATACAGATGGCATGAATCCATATAAAATGGCTGCGTTTGTGCAGCCATTTCTGTACGCTTCCTTAGTATAGCGTGTTATGTAGTATTAATCGATTATTACTCGATGCGCCCCACACGACGAGCAGAATTGGCTGCCATACGTCGAGCGATGAGCCGTCTGCTGAACAACATAAGGTAGATGATCACAAAAAATGCCACTGCAAGGAAAACCACCATCTGCGTATTCATCCGAACAACCGCTGGATCAACAAAGTCATACGGAAGCAACACGGTCTGCTTCTCATCAGAAGGCAGCAGAGGTGGGCTTGTTGGAATCGTCGGGTCTACGATTTCTATGGTTTCCGGAGGGTTGACTTGGGGGTCACCAATTTCGCCTGGATTATTTATTGTGGTCGATCCGTTGTTTGTTGGAGGGTTAATCGTCGGAGGGTTAGTCGGAGGAGCCGGCGGCTTAACATCCCCAGTCTTATCATCAGGATCCGGAGGCGTCACAAAAGGATCAAGAAACACATCGATAGAAAGCGTCGTTATCGCAAGCTCGGTAATCCCAAGCTCTTTTTCCAAAACGATATCAAGCTCTAAAACGCCGGTTGTAGCCGCAACCGAAAACTCGTAGGGACGCGTCTCATTGTCACCATCAGCCTCAGTCCGCGTAAAAGCGTCTTCCTCAATGGTCAGCAAACCGGCAGGAGTCAAACCAAATACAGTTGGCAGATCCACTGAACTGAACCACGGGCATTGAGGCGGCGCTGGGATGTTATACGCTTCAAGAATAATCAGCAGCTCCTCAAGAGCCGCAACACCTTCTTCGTTCAAACCAAGCTGTAGACTCGTGGTATCGGCATCAAGCACGATAATATCGCCCGCATCAATCTTAACGCCTGGCAGCACATCTTCGATGTAGTCGACAAAGTCATCGTACGCTGCTTCCTCGTCCGTGCGGGTATCGCCAGGCGGTTTGTTGCCGTAAGCGTGTCCATTACCTTGGTTACCGTTTGGATTGCCGTTGTTGCCGTCTGGATTGCCATTGTTGCCGTCTGGATTGCCATTGTTGCCATCATCAGCAAAGGCGAACAACGAAGTAGCAGGAAAGAGAGCAATCGTTAAAAGGATTGCGAGTATAACGGAAAAGAGCGTTCCGCCTTTTCGAACACTGTATGGCTTTCCGTTGCTCATTACCATGTCTCCAACTCGATTTCCACCAATCGAGCGCTCACTAAAAAAATCTCCAATGCTCCCTCTCAATCTGACTGTAGCAAATGATACTCGCATTTAACAGATAATGCGAGTGCGGTTCATCCGGATAAAAGGGAAAAGAGCCTGAAATGCCTTGAAAAACGGCCTTTTTCATGTCATGAAAGGGCTGAAAACAAACGGTTAACAAAGCGAAAAACCGCTGAAAGGAATACAGCGAGGGTCAAGCGGATTTTGAAGAATGAGTCACAACCACTGATGCTATTTCTTGCGACGGAAACGGTGTTCCACCGCGTCGATCAAAGCCATGATCTTCTTATTAAAGATGACGCCGATAAGCAATAAGGCGCCCCCAATAATTGCAACGACGATCGCCGAGGTGTAATTGCCTTGCACCGCTGCGCTACCGATATAGGCTGTTAGAGCAATACCCGGAATACGCCCCAAGGTGCTCAGAACAAAGAAATTGAGGGGACGCATGTTGGTCAGCGAGACCAGATAGGTGATCGTATCCTTTGGAAGTGCAGGGATAAGGAACAGGATGAATACGATGATGTCCAGTTTCCTGCTTTCCTGCAGAAAACGCAGCTTGTCCTCATGCTTCTTGCTGATCATGCCATGGACAAAGGGCGCGCCAAGTTTGTGCACCACATAGTAGATGAATATGGTTGGGATAAGCGCCCCGAGCGCTGTTATCAACGTACCCCAGAAAGGCCCATAGATAGCGCCGATGGCTATCTGGGTCACCTCGCCGGGGATAAAGGCGACGACGACCTGCAAGAACTGGAGCCCCAGACATATCAGGATGCCCCAGATATGGGCGTCTTTAATTATTTGGACAAGTTCAAGCCGACCCTCAGCAGAAGCGAAGTAGGTGAAATAGGGCATCAGCAAGATGCCGAGTCCAACAAGTAAAAGGATGAAGACGACCAGTCCGATGAACTTGAGTTTGTCGGCAAATGCTATGCCTTTTTTCTCGATTTTTGCGGAAGTCTCGTCGTCGGGGGTCTCGTCTGGGGCTTCGTCGGGAGCCTCACCAGGGGCAGCTTCGTCGGGAGCCTCATCAGGAGCAGCTTCGTCGGAAACCTCTTCGATGACTTCGTTGGGAGCTAAACCCTTCTTCTTCTTTTCAGCCACTGATGTGCACCTTTCCCGTTGCATCTACAGACACGCGACCGGCAGCGATGAGCGCAAGTACGTGCGGATACAGCTCGTGTTCGACAGCGTGGATCTTTTCTTCAAGGCTTTCAAGCGTGTCGGTTTCTTCTATCACAACCGCGCGCTGCGCGATGATGGGCCCCTCGTCATAATCCGCATTGGCAAAATGCACCGTTATTCCTGTAACCTTGACGCCGGCGTTAAAGGCGTCCGAGATGCCATGTGCACCTTTGAAGGACGGCAACAATGCCGGATGGATGTTGATCACACGATTGGGAAAAGCCTCAAGAATAGGCCGATTGACCATACGCATGTACCCAGCCATGACCACGTACTCGACGCCCGCCTTGATAAACTCCTGGGCGATGAAGGCGTCAGCTGCAAGGCGGTCTTTGTAGACGTCAGCGGTAAGCGCCATCGTGGGAATGCCAGCCTCAAACGCACGCACGAGCCCATAAGCGTCGGGTTTGCTCGAAATGACAAGGGCAATCTGGGCATCCAGAGTTCCAGCAGTTATCGCATTGATAAGAGCCTGGAGGTTGGTACCGCTACCTGACAAAAGAACGCCGAGTCGGATCATGGTTTTTTCCGCCTGTCGTTTCGGATCTGGATGAGTTGGGAAGTGATGTTGATGGCAAGCTCGGGTGGGGTTTTGCCACCGACGCCCTTAAAACCGATGGGAGCATGCAGGCGGCTGTCCTCAAATGCGGCAGGATCTATCCCTCGTTGGGCAGCCAGGCTAAAGACACACTCGTTTTTTGACGCGCAACCCATCATGCCGATGTAACCCGCTGGCGTCTGCAGCGCATAGATAAGGGCTTCCGGGTCGTACATATGACCGCGGGTAAGCACGCAGAGATAGTCGTCAAAGGTGATACCAAGATCTGGCATCTCATCAAAGCTGGGTATGAGTACGCGCTCGGAGTGAGGAAAGCGTATCTCGCTGAGGTAACTCTCGTCGTAGTCGATGACCAGGGTCTCAAAACCCACAAGTCGTGCAGTGATCTCGAGCTGAGCGCTCACATCGCCTGCCCCGAGCATGATTACGCGTGAGGTGGGCTCAAGGTCAAGCGAGGTCCATGCAAGCCCTGCGTATTGGCGATTATGCATGTGCGGGCCGCGCGTGATATCAAGCATCTGCTTGCGGTCGCGAACGGAATACTGCCTGCCAAAGACGATCTGACGGTCTACAGCTGCAAAAAAGACGCCCGGTAAAGCATCGGCGCTGCCCTGCCCTTCGCCAATGATGCCCATCACGGCGGTGTCGCTACTGTCGCAGGCAACAGCGGGGTCGGTGACGACTTTAAAACCAAGCCAAGCTTGCTCGTGGTTTTCTACCGCAGTCCGGGCACGCTTGAAGGTGGCAAGGTCATCGATGGTAAGCGCACCAAGGATGAGGGTGAGGTCTTCTGGGTTGATATCGGGGTCGTTTGCAAGTACTGCCGGGTCAAAGCAGGTAAACGCCTGGAGGATTGTATCACTTATCTGAGGCACACAACCAGCTGCAAGTGCAGAGATGATCTCATCCAGAGCAGTTAGAAGCTGCTGGGATGTTGGCTTATTTTGTTTTTTCAAGACCGATTTGGTTGTTTCCATGTGTTTGTCTTCTGTCGCAAGGACTTAACTGTAGTGGATACTACGGGGGCGCTGTGGGTCAAGCGCCGGGATGACCTCGCCTATCAGGTAGGCGTCATCGCCCAGGCGCGCACGAACAGCATCGGCAATCTCCGGTGCGACGATCAGGGCAAGTCCGATTCCAGCGTTAAAGGTCTTGAGCATCTCATCTCGGGTAAGTGACGCCGCATCAACAACCACTGAAATAATCGACGGAATGGGCCAGTCGCCAAGAAAGACCTGCGCGTCAAGGGTATCGGGCAGGGCGCGGTTGAGGTTTTCTGTGATGCCGCCGCCGGTTATGTGAGCAGCCGCATGTATGCCATCTTTGAAGGTCTCCAACAAGTCGAGCAGAGGGCGGACGTAGATGCGCGTAGGCGCAAGCAATGCCTCGCCCAGTGAGCGGCCGTCAGGCACAGGCATCGTGCGCAACTCCTCATCGGTCAGCTTATCCGTTAACGCACGGCGCACCAGCGAATAACCGTTGGAGTGCAAGCCGCTGGAAGCCAGACCGATAATCGCATCCCCAGAACAAACGCGATCAGGACCTATCATCTGCGCCCTGTCGACCACGCCTACGCAAAAGCCGCTGAGGTCATAGTCATCCACTGCCATCACACCGGGGTGCTCGGCCATCTCCCCGCCGATGAGTGCGCAGCCAGCTTGTCTGCAACCTTGTGCGATGCCGCCGACCACCTCTGCGGCAAAGGCTGCCTCGAGTTTACCAACCGCA
>WQXX01000082.1 GCA_009781535.1 Coriobacteriia bacterium
AGACCTTTCCTGACTTTATGCCACTTTTTGGCACAAAAATGCGCTTGTGTACGAGTTGCTGCCATCACACGCTTGAGCAAAACCACTATTTTGCAAATAATGCCCTATCTATGCAGTTCAATGCATATGTATGCAAATCTTGGATTTTGCAACCGCTTCTACCCGATTCTACCGGGCTAAACTCGTGCACAAGCGCATTTTTGTGCCAAAAAGTAGATTGATTCGTGGTTTCGGTATTACGACCAACTTTTCGGAGCTCTAGCCGACAATATATCGCTGTAACTGACTTATGACCTCGTCAAAGTCGATAGGCTTGCCGACATGGCTGTTCATACCTGCCTCCAGGCATTTCTCGACATCCTCCCTGAACACATTTGCTGTCATGGCAACAATCGGGATCGTTGCTGCCCGCGGTATGTCAAGAGCACGGATATCGCGCGTTGCCTCATATCCATCGAGCTCCGGCATCTGCAGGTCCATGAATATCATCTCGTATTTGTCAGGCGCCTCACGAAACATCTTGACAGCCTCGACGCCGTTAACCGCGCAGTCTATCTCTATCCCCGTCGGCTCGAGAAGCGCTAAAACGATCTCGCTGTTGATTTCCATGTCCTCGGCAAGCAGGATATGCCGCCCTTTGAAGATGCCATCGATGTCTTTTTCAATCTCTTCCGGCTGCCGCACCGTAGAGCCCAGATACTCGCTGATGATGTCAGCGATCGTCGAGGGGAACAAGGGCTTGAGAAGGAACCTGTCAACGCCGGCTTCCCGTGCTTCCCCGGCGATCAGGGAGCTTTCGGCAGACGAGATCAGAATCACGATGGGGTCGCCGTGGGCATACGACCTTTTCTTCAGCTCTTTGGTCAATTCTACGCCGTCCATATCCGGCATCTTCCAATCGATAAAGCATATATCGTAACCACAGCCTGAATCGAAGAGCCGCAATGCATCCTCGGCATTCCCAGCGATGTCGCATGAAGCGCCAAGGCTTTCAACGATGCCCTTGACATCCTCCAAGACGTGTATGTCATCATCGACAGCCAGAATGCATACGTTCTTCCAGTCGAGTTTCTGCTCAGAGAACAGACGGTGCATCTTCTCTCCGCGCCTCATTTGGACGGTGCAGGCAAACGTTGAGCCTACTCCGAGCTCTGATGTAACGCCTATCTCGCCGCCCATCATCTCAACGATGTTCTTGGAGATGACGAGCCCGAGGCCTGTTCCGCCAAATTTCCGCGAGGTCTGCGTCTCGGCTTGCTGGAAGGATTGGAACAGGTTTGCCTGCTGCTCAGGGCTGATGCCGATCCCCGTATCGCTCACGACGATCCGCAAGGTACAGATGCCGTCTTCCTCTCCCTCGAAATAGGTATCGAGGCTGATGGTGCCTTTTTTCGGAGTGAATTTGACGGCGTTTCCGAGAAGGTTCGTGATGACCTGCGCCAAACGTTGGTCGTCGCCGAGAAGGAATTGCGGGATATCCCTGTCTATATGCACAGCCAGCTTCTGTTCCTTCTCGTCGACACGGAGGCTGAGCACATTAACGACCCGCTGGAGCATCCGCTCGAACTCGAATTCGACAGGCACGAGCTCGAACTTGCCGGCTTCGATCTTAGACATATCAAGGATATCGTTGATGATGCCGAGAAGGTGTTTTGAGGCGTCCTCGATCTTGGAAAAGCTGTACGTTATGCGCTCTATGTCGGCTGTCGATTTGCCGATATGCGTCATGCCGATGATCGCGTTCATGGGCGTACGTATCTCATGGCTCATGTTCGCGAGGAAGTCGCTTTTTGCGCGCGAGGCGGAGGTCGCATCGAACAGGGCCTCTTTCAGCTTGTTCTCCATCTCTGTGCGGTGGACTGTGTTCGCGCAGAGGAACGCCGCCGAGCGCATGAAATCGATGTCATCGAAGTAACGCTCGGTGTTGAGGTCTTCAAAAAGCACGAATCCCCAGTGCTCGTTGTTAAAGTACAGCGGGGTCAGCAAGGCAGAGACGACACCAAAACGCTTCAATGCCGCAGGAGCATCTTCCATCAGGCGTACGGGGCCATTCAACACGACATCGCCGACGAGGATCTTTTCCCAATACGGGGTAAGCTGGGTAAAGGGCACATTTTGCAGCTCGGGCCGCGGGGGCACCGTGCCGCCGCTTTCCCTATCCCAACGGTACACCTGCGAGGTATAAAGGTCATTAGGCATCAGGAAATTACGCCATACCGACATGCTGTCCAGACCCATCATGTCGACGACGAGCTTGACGCCAGCGGTCATCTTATCCTCGAATGATTCTCCGGTGTTGGAGATGAAGCAGATGGACATGTCGTTGAGTACCTTGAGCATGGACGTCTGCTTCTCAAGTTGGTTCAGCGTGTTGTCCATCTCGTTTGCGATGTTGCCACGCTGGATCGAGCTGACCGCCAGCAGGCCCCATGAATGCAGCAGCTGCACGATCTCTTCTGAAAAGACCCTGCGGTTGACACAGTCATCAAAGCTCACCAGACCCCAGAACTCATTGTTCAGAGAAATCGGGATGATCAGGATGGATTCGATCCTCCTGGTTTCCATATGTTCCTGCTCTTCTTCAAGTTGAGCAGAAATCGGCCCGTTGATAATCATGCCTTGTGAGACCGGAACGATCCAGTTGGGCAGCTCGTCTTGTGACAGCTCGAATAATCCCTCGTCGGGCAGATTGTCGCTCGACCATACGCAGAGCTGTTTGAGCAGGAGCTTGCCGTCGCTTTGCAACTTGTTCTGCCAGACGATCACACGGTCGAGGTCCAGGCATTTGCCGATCAGCCCCATGCCTTTACGCATCGCGCTCGTATAATCCACCATATCCGATTCCAGTAACAGCAGGGCGGCGTTGTTGATCGCGCGCATGAGGCTGTTCTGGCTTTCGATTCCCAGGATCAGGCTCTTTGTCTCGGTTATATCCATCAAGGCGCCCGCAACGCGGATGGGGTTGCCAAACTCGTCGCGTATGGTCGCTCCGCAGTCGCGATAGTAGGCGCATTCGCCATTCTTTTTAAACATGCGGTACTCGAGGTCAAACGGCTTCTCACCGGTGGTGTCCAAGATATGCTTCTCAAAGGCGTCGAGAATGTTTTCCTTGTCGTCAGGATGGATGCAGTCGCTCCAGCTGCTGAGTTGGTTGGGGAAATCCTCCTCGTTTGTATACCCAAGCATATGCCGAAAATCGTCTGACCACGTAAAGACGTTTCGTGGGTTATTCGAGTCGTCTCTCACAACCTCCATATCCCATAGACCGACCTTGGTGGCTTGGACCATCGTGTTCAGTTTGGTCAGCTGGAGTGCGCTCTTTTCGTTCGCAAGCGTGAGCTCTCTTTCGCGCTCATAGATTTCTGTCGTGTCCAAAACATAACCAACGACCGCAAAGCTGTTCTCATAAGGGATCCTGCTGAACTCCACACTGAGGTTGCGTTTGACGCCGCCCATGAATAACTCGGTCTCGAAGCTGACATACCCTTCCTTCGCAGCGGTCATGAGGCGCACACCCAGAGGAACCGAAGGGCGCCCGTCGGGTTGGAATGTCGGAATGCTCTTTGTCATACGCTCGACGAACCCGGTAATCAGCTCTTCTTTGCTGGTAAAACCCATGAATCTCACAGCTGCAGGGTTGCAATCGACCACCGTGAAATGGCTGTCGAATAAGACGTTGATATGAGGATTCGACTCGAACATCGCGGAGATGGTCGATTGCGCTACTTCAATCTCATGGATCATGCGCTTTTGTTCTCGCAGGTCCCTTATATACGCCGAAACGAAGCAGTCTTCTCCGTAGTCGCTACGGACCAGGGTCATCTCACTGGGGATCAGCTCTCCGTCAAACGCCTTGTGCGTCCATTCAAGATTCAGATATCCTTCATCAAATGCCTGCTGGATATACTCCTGGGCTGCTACTTTAGATAAAGACCCATCGGGTTGATACTCAGGCGAAAAGCAATTGAAGTTCTCAAGATACTCCTGCGTATTGGATATTTTGAACAGCTTGACCGTCGCCTGGTTACAGTCGATAATCCTGAGATTCTTGTCCCAGATATGCGTACAAAACGGCGCAGCATCGACCATGACACGCATAAGCCCGCCTGCAACGTGCAGTTGTTCCATTATTTTGCCACCCCTCGCTCACAAAGCTGTGTATTCATCGTCAGGGTTATGACCAGTTGCTATTTATCTTCGATGCGTAACGTTTTCTCATTTACCCAGCGCAAAGCAAATTATACCCTGTTCTGCATATTTGCACAATTTCCTGCATAAAGAACTTCAGGAATCTGTGCCTTTGGGTTCTTGCTCATAGTTCCTGGATCATACGGATGAGTTCCGGAAGCTCGTGTTCAAAATCCACTCCAAGGTGCGATTCGGACTGGGCAACATAAGAGCGGCGTACCGCACCGAGCGTGAACTCGCAGGCGATACGGATGGCTGCATACGTATCAGCGCCATTGAGCAGCGCCCCCAGAAGCGCACTTGCGTAGACGTCGCCCGTACCATGGTAATTCTTTGGGATGCGCTCGGTGAAGTAATACATCATCTCATTGCTATTTGCGTCGTAGGCAGCCGCGCCCAGCCTGCCCGCCTCGAAAGACACACCGGTGAGCACCGCACGTTTTGGCCCTAATGCTGCAAGCGCACGCAGTGTCTGTTCGATGAAGACCTGGTCGTAGTCCTCGCCGGGATAGTCCTGCTCGAGCATGAAACAGGCCTCAGTGATATTTGGCACAATGATGTCAGCGCGTGCGCAAAGGTCGCGCATGCCGAGGGCAAAGGAGGTGTCGAAAGCCGGGTAGAGCTTACCCAGATCAGCCATGGCGGGATCCACGAGGATAAGCGTATCCTGCCCACCGAATGCGTCGAACATATCCGCAACCAGCGCCAGCTGCTCATGGCTGCCGAGGTATCCGGTATACAGGGCGTCAAAGCGCAGATTCAGGCTTTTCCAGTGGGCGGCAATCGGCTCGATATCTTCGGTCAGGTCGCGGAAGGTATAACCGGTAAAACCTCCGGTATGTGTCGACAGGACGGCTGTTGGCAGGATCGCCGTCTCGATACCGGCTGCGCTGACAATAGGGAGAGCGACCGTCAGCGAGCAACGACCGACGCACGAGATGTCTTGGATTGAAAGAGCACGTTTTTGCATGGGAGCCCCACTTTCTGTAAAACCGTTTACAGCAAGCTGTAACTATAGCACAGGTAGGTCAGAGAAACGCCGGTGTGTTCCCAGGTGTGTTCCCAGGTGTGTTCCCAGGTGTGTTCCCAGGTGTATTCCCAGGTGTGTTCCCAGGTGTGTTCCCAGGTGTATTCCCAGGTGTGCTCCCAGGTGTGC
>WQXX01000083.1 GCA_009781535.1 Coriobacteriia bacterium
AATCGCAAAGGTATAGTCGGCCTCAAATGTCACTTTGTCCAAAAACTGCCGCACCATTCTTGGCGGCGCCAGTCTGTAGACTGGAAAGACGATACCTATCGTATCGTCTGAATAGTGCGTCTCCGGCGAATTGATGACCTGCGGGATAGCTACCAGATTCCCGCCGATGCGTTTCGCGATAGCCAAGGAATTTCCAGTTGAGGTAAAGAAGAAAACAGTCATGGGATTCCCTCTTTTCGGTTGTATCTGCCCAAAGCCAGCCAAATATCAAGTCTGACGTATTAGCCAGTTTGTCCATCTGTCTATATAGTCAGCATACCACTTAGTAATTCCTAAGGCATTTAAGAATCCAACTGAGTTATTGCTTCGTTTTTGTTAATGCATGGTTTCTGCACCGTGCGGCTGGGAGGGTTCAGCGCATCGACGATCGATAGCTTCATCTGGGACAATGCTGTCTGATCTGAACAGTTCCGATGCGTGGTGTTATACCTACTCTACTGTGCCGTATTTGTAGCCCCAGCCATGGCCGCTGAGGGATGAGTTGATCTGGTCGCAGAGGGCCTGGCGATGGTATACGCCCGGCGGCAACAGGTTGACGATCTCAAGCAGGTCGGGGATAAGGTCGGAGTTTTCTGCCAATATCAGGACATCAAGCCGCGAAACGGTTTTTCGGTCACGGTACAGGGTATTGACGAGTGTCTGCAAGACGCCGTATTCCGTTGATGTTTCCATCCCTTGCTTGTGTGTCTTTGCTGCTTCCAGTCCTTGCTTGTGTGTTTTTGCTGCTTTCATATCTCGTGCTTTCTGATTATGGATACTATTTTAAGTATATTATACTGATATATATTGCTAATATAATAACTTACTAGTTTATATGTCCTCTCCCCGATTATCTGATCTGCAACACTAATCCAGGGTGAGGGACACGCAGCGGATACCACCTCCGCCTTTTGAAAGTTCGGTGGTATTGAGCTGAATGACTTTTAAGCCGTGGCGTTCAATCTCGCGTACCAACCGAGGTACACGATCTGAGATGATGACCGTGCTGCCGGTCGAAACCAAATTGCAGGCAAAACCTTCGACCGCCTCATCGTATGCCACGATGATCTTCCCTACTGGCAGACGTTCGATCCTCTCGCGGGACTGTTCATCAAAAGCCTGCGGACACCAAGCGATAAGGTCATCGCGGAGAACGCCTATTGCCAGGTCGATATCATAGAAGCGGCTTTCCGGCCAGCCGCTTGCGCTGTTCAGACGCGGCTGCCCAGTGCCATCAAGCTCAGGTAACGCATGGAGTTGCACCAGTTCCAAACCCAGGACATCAGCGGCATAGGACTGGGCAGCCGCGTCGCTGCGATACCCGCAGCCAGCCAATAGGTACGGCCCGCAGCGCAAGGCGTCGCCCTGACCGCTGAATCTGAGGGGGCTCGATACGGAGCTGCCGTTCCCGCAGGACAAGGCATCGCCCTGATCGCTGAATCTGAGGGAACTTGGTTCGAGCCTATCAAGTCCACCGTTGTCAGGAACACGCAGAACCGTTTTTCCCAGCTGTGCTAAAAGCTCCGTCGCGTACTCCTCTTCGGCCTTCCGGGCACCTGGAAGGCAAGCCAGAACAAAGGTAGAGCCTCGGCACAGACCCCAGTTTGCCGTATAGACGCCATCCTGACAACCCTGCGGAGGCGGAACCTTTATGACGTTGATGCCAGCGCGCATAAACGTGGCGCGGATTGCAGCGTGCTCAATCCGCGCCGCCTCAACGTCGATAGCAGCACCGTAATAGGGGTTTATCGGCGCGTCAGCAGCGAAATACTCCGCGCCACTCATCAGGATGGTCTTGTTCAACATATATGAAAGTGTAGCAGACAGACCGTAGTTCTCACCTGTGAAGATGGGGGTTCGAAGCGGTAAAAGGTTTCTTTATGAGCTTCTTGCTATTTCTGGCTGCACCTTGCAATAACCTAACTGCGTCCTGCTTTTACCTACCGCGTCTTACGACGGTGGAAGCTAATGGTAGCCAGCGCGAAGAAGACCACGATGAAGCCCCAGAGCACGGCGATGTTCAAGCCAGTCTCCGCCAGCCCCGCACCTCTCAACATGATGTCACGCAGCGCCTCGGCGCCGTATGAAATGGGGAAGCACTTGCTCAGCACCTGCATCCACATCGGGGCATTCCCCAGATCAAAGATGCCAGAGAGCAGCACCTGCGGGATCACAAGCAGTAGCATGAACTGGATAACCTGGAAAGGCGTCTTAGCAACCGCGCTGACCACCAGCCCAAGCGTTAGGGACACAAGGGCCATCGAGAACGCCACAAGCACGACTAAAGCCAGGGAGCCTTCATTGGGAAACCCTATGAGGAACACGCACGCAGCCAGAACGATCGTCGCCTGGATGATGGTGACCACGCCAAAGCCCAGACAAAACCCGCTGACCAACTGGGCAGGCTTGATCGGCGTGACCAGCAGACGTTCCATCGTGCCGCCGGTGCGCTCAGTAACCAAAGACATGCCGCTGGTGATGAATACGAATATGAAGATGAAGATCCCGATAAAGACCGGTCCAAAGAAGTCAAAGGTCCCCCAGTTGTCATTGCCGTGTAGATAGGTGACGTCGATGTCTGAGACCAGAGGCTGCACGTCAATCACAATATCATCGAGGAAGGGAAGCTTATCCTTGAGGTCGCTGAGCTTTTTTTCTATGTCTGCCTGGATCTGCTCGCGTTGGGCAGCGCCTGCCGCCTTGACCGCCGCTGATACCGTCGAAACCACCGACCCAGTCTTGGAGGGATCGGATCCCTCAACTTGGATGGTTAGCACGCCGTTTTTCAAGGTCAGAACCGCGTCGACCTTGCCGTCCCGCAAAAGCTCGAGCGCCACAGCGGAATCGGAGTATTCCACACAGACGGCATCCTCGTCGACGAGAGCCTCGCGGAGCTCTCTCGGCAGATTGACAAGTGCAAGGCTTGGATGGTAGGTTCCCGCATTGAGTAGAACGCTGAAAAGCCAGAGTATGAGGACAGGGCCTACGATGAACATGACGATCGTGCGCTTGTCATGAGCGAACTGCTGGAGGATACGACGGGCGAGAGCAAGTATGTTACGCATGAGCAGCCTCCTTTCCTTCTGCGGCTTTGTCAAAGGCAAGGAAGGCGTCCTCGAGAGTAGCTGTCGCTGTCTGAGCCATAAGCTCCTCAGAGCTGCCTTGAGCGATAATGCGTCCGTCCTGCACCATGATGATCGTGTCGCAACACGCCGCCTCGTCCATGACATGGGTAGTGATAAGCAGGGCAGAACCATTCTCGGCAAGCGAGCGGAAGGTCTTCCATAACTCAAGCCGATGTTTGGGATCCAGACCGATCGTCGGCTCGTCGAGTATCAGAAGCCGAGGGCTGTGGAGAAGGGCGATCGCAAGTGACAGGCGGCGCTTCATACCGCCGGAAAACGCGTTGACTACCTTGCGCCCCTCGTCGGCAAGACGCACCTGCTCAAGCACATGTGGGATGGCCTCGTCGAGCTCGCGGCGGCTCATGCCGTACAGCGAACCAAAGAAGCGCAGGTTCTCGTTTGCGGTAAGGTCGTTGTACAAGGCTTCGCTCTGAGGCATGAAGCCCATCCCAACACGGGCTGCCTTCAGCGGGGCGCGCTCGTCTAACACCGTCACAGTCCCACTCGTAGGAGCGTAGGTGCCAACAATCATGTTTACGATGGTGGTCTTACCACAGCCGCTCGGGCCAAGAAGACCGGTGATTTGCCCTGCAGGCAGGCTCAGGTCGATACCTTTAAGGACTTCCTGCTTGCCAAATCTCTTATGGACTTGCTCGATGTGAGCAAGCACTGGCGCTACTGGTGTTTCTGATGAATCACAGGTTTTTGTCAACACAAGCTCCTCCATCTGTATTAAGCAATAGAAGCACACAGGCACATGATAAACCGTAGGAGGGTCTGGTTCAACTATCTACAGAACTATCTACGGATCAATAACCGGCACTTTACAGAAAATCGGGAATGACTATAATTTATAAGGTCTTCAGGGCAGGGTGTAAATCCCTACCGGTGGTCACAGCCCACGAACCGCAAGGTTGATTCGGTGAGAATCCGAAGCCGACAGTAAAGTCTGGATGGAAGAAGATCCGCAACTGCATGGCACGTAGAGGGAAATACCCGATAACTACAAAGCCGCAGGACGCCACATCCCTCCATCATCAAAACTCTGAATACTGTTGGACTATTGCTGTTATCAGGAGCTTTACGGTACATGGTAACAAAGAAGAGAGTATCCATTTACAATCCACCAGCGGTGAGCTGCATGCACCGTGCGATAGAGCTCGCGGCGCAAGGCGGCGGCTGGGTCAACCCCAACCCACAGGTCGGCGCGGTGATCTTTAAAGACGAACGCATCATCGGCGAGGGGTATCATGAGCGCTTTGGCGGCCCACATGCCGAGCGCAACGCCATTGCCGATGCCCTTAAGCGGGGCGAGACACTGCAGGGCGCGACGATGTGTGTGACGCTTGAGCCCTGCTGCCATACGGGAAAGACCCCACCCTGTACCGATGCGATCATCGAGCAGGGCATCACTGGAGTCCTCGTGGGTTCGCCGGACCCAAATCCTCAAGTCGCTGGAAAAGGTATTGCGCAACTGCGAGCAGCCGGTATAGAGGTTGGTACCGACTTCCTGCGAACAGGCTGCGACAAGCTCAATCAGATCTTCTTCCACTACATACAGACAAAAACACCCTACGTGCTGATGAAGTACGCGATGACGCTGGACGGCAAGATCGCAACCCACACTGGCGCTTCAAAATGGATAACCGGAGAAAGCGCCCGCGCAGACGTCCATCGTCTGCGCGGGCGCTTTGCCGCCATCATGGTAGGCATCGGCACGGTTTTAACCGACGACCCGCTTCTAAATTGCCGCTTAGAAGGCGGGCATAACCCCTTGCGCGTCATCTGCGATTCCCGCCTTCAGATCCCTTTGACTTCACAAATTGTGCAGACCGCAGCAGAATTGCCCACACTGATCGCCACCTGCTCAACTGATGGTGAGAAGGCAGCCCAGCTGCGGGAGCATGGCTGCGACGTGCTCGCCATACCTGCAGGAAATGGGCTGGAGAACAAGCGCGTCGATTTGAGAATCTTGGTAAATATGCTGGGTGAGCGCGGCATCGACAGCGTGCTTATCGAGGGCGGCGCGACACTCCATGCTGCCGCCCTGGAATCTGGCATCGTTAACAGGGCACGTTGTTATGTCGCACCCAAGTTCTTTGGGGGCGCAAGCGCGCCCTCCCCCATCGGTGGCGTGGGCGTAGCAACGCCGGACGAGGCGTTTTACCTTACGAACAC
>WQXX01000084.1 GCA_009781535.1 Coriobacteriia bacterium
GAAGCATCAGCAGCCTGCTTCAAGGCAAGGCTTGCAGCTTCCTGGGTAAGCGCGGCGTCCGTTGCAATAACAGCAAGCATGGTCGCCATATCCGGTGCGATCATACCTGAGCCTTTACAGACGCCGGCAATCGTATAGGTTACCTGCACGCCATCGCTTTGGGTCGCGGTAAACCGTACAGCCGACTCTTTGGGGACCGTATCGGTGGTCATAATGGCCTCTGCGACTGCCAGACCAGCTTCTGGATCGGTGCCATCATCGGCGCCAAGCGCGTCTACGGCAGCGGGGATGCCGCTGACGAAGGGTTCTTCCGGCAACAGGACTCCGATGACTCCGGTGGATGCCATCAGCACCTGATGCGGTTGGCAACCCAAAGACTCGGCAACGAGCTGGGCAGAGCGGATGGCAACCTGCTCGCCCGGTTTTCCTGTCGAGGCGTTCGCATTACCGGAGTTGATGAGCAGCGCAACGGCTTTACCTTCGGTATCGATAAGATGCTCAAGATGCGTGCGGGCTATCTTTACCGGGGCGGCACAGAAGGTGTTCTGAGTAAAAACCGCTGCTGCCGTAGCTGAACCAGGTGCAACGATAAGCGCAAGATCCATACGCCCGGGATTGCGGCGGAAACCTGCTGAGACTCCTGCACACCGTAAGCCCTTGACAATGCCAAGACCGCCTTTTATGCGCT
This sequence comes from Coriobacteriia bacterium, assembly GCA_009781535.1. Lineage (GTDB taxonomy): Bacteria > Actinomycetota > Coriobacteriia > Coriobacteriales > UBA8131 > WRHU01. The sequence goes on from WQXX01000084.1 coordinate 689, forward strand.
CGATTGGTTGTATCGCTGCCTTTGTCGCCTGTTGGCAGAGCTGCTCGCCCATCTGTGTTGCTCCCTTCGACATACCTGCTCCTTTTCTAAAACTAAAACCGGTGGAACCCTTCTCAGACAAGGGTTCCGAGTCTATCCAGCCCCGCTGTCTCAGCAAAGCCGAAGATGATATTCGCATTCTGTATCGCTTGAGTGGTCGCACCTTTGCCGAGATTGTCAATGGCACATGAGGCGATCAGGCACTTGCTCCGTGCATCATAGGCAAAGCCGACCTGGGCATTGTTCGTACCCATGACCGAAGCGCTGTGTGGCATCGTGCCTGCGGCAAGAACGCTGATGAAAGCTTCATCAGCGTAGGTATCCGTGTATGCCTTCGTAATGTGGGCAGTCACTTCTCCTGCTCCTGAAGCCGCAAGCTCAGGCGCCAGGGAGACGACCACTGTCGATACCATACCCCGCTTAAGCGGCGCCAGATGCGGCGTGAAGACGACCTTCAGCTCGCAGTCGGCAAGCCCGGATAAGACCTGCTGTATTTCAGGCGTATGCCTATGACTTGCTACTCCGTAGGCAACAAGGTCATCGGAGGCGCTGCAGAAATGCGTTGTTGCAGTTGCCTTGCGTCCTGCCCCTGAAACACCTGAGATGGCATTGATTATGACCGGAGCGTTGGGATCCATCAGCCCAAAACACAGGGCGGGGGCGATAGCAAGCGTGGTAGCTGTGGGATAACATCCGGGATTGGCAACCAGCGGCGGCAAAACATGCTCTGAGCCCATCTTGTTCTCATGCCACCTGGCAGCTTTTTCCTGCAGCGCAGTACGGTTGAACTCGCAAAGCCCGTAGACCGCATGTTCGAGCAGTTCAGGCGCTGTGTGCTGAGCCTGGTACCATTGTTCATATACCTGCGCGTCATTAAGGCGAAAATCAGCGCTCAAATCGATGACGGCGACGCCGCGCTTGAGCAGTTTCGGCGCCATTTTACAGGCCACCGTATGAGGTACGGCGAGGAAGGCAAGCTCGATATCCTCGCAGGCAAGCGCATCTTCATGCTTTATCAAGATAAGTGCGGAAAGCTGCTCCTTTGCCCCTTTTGTCGTCAAGCCAAGCAGCGCAGGATATAACGCTGAGAGCGGCTTTCCTGTATCGCTGTCGGAGCTTGCAGCTACAAGCTCGAATCCAGGATGGCCCATAAGCAAACGGGCGGCTTCTGCCCCCGTATAACCCGACGCACCGATCACGGCTGCCCGAATCATGGATACTCCTTTTCATTAAATGGTTTTCGGTCCAAAGCATACCAGAAACACTGATGTTGTCAATACTTCTAGCTAATATATGCGTATATTTTGCGGTATTTGGTACAAATATCCAGAATTGCGGTATTTTATCCATTTTGTTCACCCCAGTGTTTCCTCAGAACAGCTGCAAGGCCTCAAAAGAAGTCCCCTGATGCTCATGGTATGATTATCGTATGGATACTCCACATCGCATCGCAGTCATAACCATGGGCGTCAAGCTTGGTGACGAGACCAAGGGTTACACGCGTTTTTTAACCCTAGCCGAGCAACTTGCCGCCTCAGGCTTTGACGTTGATCTCATCACCTCCTCCTTCCAACACTGGGAAAAGGCTCAGCGCGACACTGCATCTATCGCCTATAGCCGTTATCCTTTCCGTGTGGTATTCATCGAGGAACCGGGCTATGAGCGCAATATCGACCTTAAACGCGTGCGCAGCCATTCCATCGCTGCAAAAAACCTTCGTATTCTTCTTGAGGCCAACCGTACTGGCACAAAGCCCTACGATCTGATCTATTGCGAGATACCTCCCAATAACGTCGCACGCATTGCCGCAGAACATGCGGCACGGGAGAATATCCCCTTTGTGGTTGACGTCAACGACCTGTGGCCCGAGGCTATGCGTATGGTCATGGATATCCCTTTGGTCAGCTCGGTTTTGTTCTATCCTTTAGCCCGCGACGCTCGTTCAACCTATCGTCTCGTGAGCGCTGTTGTCGGTACGTCTGACGAGTATGCCGCCCATCCCTTTGCGATCAGCGCGCCGGACGTCGAACGCGTAACGGTCTACGTGGGTGGGGACAAGCAGGCGTTCGACGCCGGCGCGCAGGCTCACGCCTCCCAAATCGACAAACCGGCTTCCGCTTTCTGGGTTACCTACGCGGGCACCTTGGGCGCAAGCTACGACCTTGCAACACTTGTCACTGCCGCCTCGATACTCAAAAACCAGGGCTTTGACTCCCTTCGCATCCTTATCGTTGGCGATGGACCTGATCGCTCAAGCCTGCAAGCCCTTGCCGAACAGCTGGCAGCGCCGGTTGATTTCCTCGGATATCGCCCCTATGAGGAAATGGCTGCCTGGCTTGTTGCCTCAGACGTGCTTGTTAACTCACTGGTGCGTAAGGCTCCCCAGTCCATCGTCAACAAGATCGGCGATTATCTGTTTGCGGGCCGCCCGATGATTAACACCGGCTCAAGCGCTGAGTTGCGCAACCTGGTGGTAACTGAACGCGTTGGATTCAATGTGGTGGCAGAAGATACCAACCTGCTTGCCGAATGTATCCAGCGTCTTGCCGATGATCCACCCATGCGAATCTCGATGGGTCTTGCCGCCCGTATACTTGCCGAAAAGCGGTTCGACCGCACCTGCTCATATCAAGCCATAACCGACCTTATTGACCGCCTTTTGAAAAGCAAAGGAGAATGATTGGAATGGATACGATCTATGCGTTTGACTTGATGGTCTTCGAATGGATACAGACGCATCTGTGGTGCAAGTTCCTCGATATCGTCATGTCTGTTGTCAGCCTGACAGGTGAGACAGGGGCAATCTGGATCGTATTTGCCATCGTTTTGCTTTTCTTCAAAAAGACCCGCAAGACTGGGATCATGATGGGTGTGGCGCTTATCGTCATGCTCATAGTCAACGACAATATCCTCAAGCCGCTCATCGCGCGGCCCCGGCCCTTCGATTATCCCGGATGGCCTGGCTTTATCTACCCGGAAATAGCCTTCAGAGTGCCAACGAGCTTTTCCTTCCCTTCGGGACATACCTGTGCGGCAGTGGCAGTTACGACTGTACTGCTGATACAGGACAGGCGACTCGGCATCCCTGCGGCTGTGTATGCCTTTCTGATGTGCTTCTCGCGCATCTATCTGTTCGATCATTATTGCACGGACGTCTTTGGCGGCATCGTGCTCGGCATCATCATTGGTGTTGCAGCATACTACCTCGTGGACTTCATCGCTGGGCTGATCACGAAGCGAAAGGCGACAAAGACGATTGTTGTCGTTGAGGCTGATGGCTCCACCGAGATACCGTTGGAATAGCGGTTATGGTCGTTGAGGTTGAGCGCCCAGAAGCTGAACACCCGGAAGCTGAACACCCGTCAGATTAGCCGATCATCGTCGCTTGTCTAAAGTTCAATCCTCGTCGTTTCCATAGACGCCCTCCTGGGTGAATACCACCGCAAAGGTCTTGAAGAAGACTTTTACATCAAGCACGAAAGACTGCGTTTTGACATACGTGACGTCGAGCGCCAGGCGTTCATGCCAGGGGATTGCATTGCGACCATACACCTGCGCATATCCGGAAATGCCTGGCTTAAGCGCAAGTTTGAGTGATTCTTCGCCATCATATAAAGCGACTTCCTCCGCTAAATCAGGGCGCGGCCCGATGATGCTCATCTCTCCTTTAAGAACATTTAATACCTGGGGCAGCTCATCCATGCTTGTTCTACGTAAAAACGCCCCCACTTTGGTCAGGCGAGGATCGTCTGGAGCATTATAGGTCGAGCCGTCAGCCTCTTTGATGTCAGGGGCGTCAACGTACATCGTACGATACTTGTACATGGTAAAGGGGCGTCCGTGTTGTCCGATGCGCGGGGCATTGTAAAAGACGGGGCCCTTGTCATCAAGGCGTATCATAATCGCGATGATGATAAAGCTGATACCGAAAAAGACCAGGCCGATAAGAGCGGACAGAATGTCAAGGAAACGTTTGACGAAGCGTGGATAGAAAGCACGACCGTAGTGTTTTTGCGTTTTTATGCTATCTCCCTCAGGCATCAGCACGCTCACATTCGCTGTACGCTTCAGCCATGCTCTCGGCTATGAAACGTACATCATCATCACTGAGCAGGGTGTGTAAAGGCAGTGTCAGCTCATTGGCAAATTGCGCAAATGCATTGGGATAATCAGAGATATCAAAGCCACGTTCACGATACGCCGTCAGCAGCGGAAGTGGCTTATAGTGCACGTTGCAGGCTATGCCACGCTCAGCCATCGCACGTATCAGTGCGTTTCTAAAACCCTGGTCTTTTCCGATCAGACGTGTGAGCAGCAAGTGGCAACTGGAAGCGTTGTTTGGATCCAGATGCTCAAGCAGGTCGAGTTTGGCCTCAGGACCCTCTCCAAGCATACCCACAGCGGCAAGATTCTCCTTATAACAACGTACCAGTTGCCTTCTGCGTTCTAAAAGCTCTGGATAGCGTTTCAGCTGCACCAAACCAAGCGCTGCGGTCAAGTCGGTCATATTGCATTTCCACGCTGGTTCGACGATGTCATACTCCCAGGACCCCGGGATCAGCTTTGCTAATGCGTCCTTTGTCTGACCATGCAAAGACAGTAAC
>WQXX01000085.1 GCA_009781535.1 Coriobacteriia bacterium
CGTGCGTCTTGGTGGAATTTAATCTGTTTAGCCATGATAGGCTCCTTTCAACGATTTGATGTTTGGTTACTTGACGAGAACTGCATAGATGTCGTCGGCGCGAAGGATGAGGAACTCCTCGCTGTCAATGGTAATCGCCGTGCCACCGTACTTACTATAGATAACGCTGTCGCCGACTTTGACGTCCGGCTTAACCAGGTTTCCGTTGTTGTCAAGTTTGCCCTCGCCCACCGCGATAACGATGCCGCGCTGTGGTTTTTCCTGTGCGGTACCGGCAATCAATATGCCGGATGCAGTTGCGGTTTCTGCCTCATCCTGTTTGATGATGACGCGATCCCCTAATGGTTTGAGTGACATGTGTGTCCTCCTTTTTCGATGTGGTTCGCCGAACCAATGCTTCGGACATTCGATACGACCTTCTGACTCGTATCTTTTGATGGATTTCCAGTCTCGGCTTGGCAGTCCTACCACCTGTTCTTCCGCCTGCCAAGACTGCTCGTTGGCACTCTCAGGGTTCGAGTGCTAACGACATGAGAATGATACGCGAGATGGAGATTTTTTCAAGATGGGCGCCCGTTTTATGTACGTACTGTTACGGAGACGTTATGAATTGTTTACAAGCTCTTGGCAGCAACTGGCTGCTCTGTGTTCCTGCCGTGCATGAAGATCGCCAGGTTCAGGGTTGCCAGAAGCGACAGCGCCGCACCGAAGACAAAGGGCACCACTGAGCCGAACAGGTTCCATAACACACCGGTGATAATGCTTGCTGGAAGTAGGGCGATGCCTGCAATCGTAGCCTGCAAGCCAAGCATCGTGCCCTTGAGCTCGGGCGGGGCGATTTCGGCAACAAATGCGCGTTCCACCCCAGTGACCATAGCCGTATGCACGCCATACAACGCAAACATGCCAACCAGGAAGGGCTGGCTGAACGCAACAGCAAAACCGAGATATGCGATGGCAAACACGGCGTAGCCCATAACCAGCACTCGTTTGCGCCCGACCCTGTCTGACAGCCTGCCAAACGGCAACGACAGGACCGCGGCAGCGATGTAGTAGACAAAATACAACAAGACGACCGAGACTTCATTAAAGCCCACCGCACTGGCCTTCAACAACAGGAAGGCGTTCGACGAGTTGCCCAGAGTAAACAAGGCAACCACAAGCAGATAGAGTTTGAGCTGTCCGTTGAGCCCCTTGAAGCTTTTCCATAGCGCGATACGCTTAGGTTTGGCTGGCGCTATCCCTGCGCCCTGCTTTGCTCCGCTGAGCTCTGTATCGACTCTAGAGTCTACGGTTTCGCTCTCCGCCTCGATCTCCGTTTGCGCGATACGCCCCTTCGCCTCTGCCCCATTCCCGGTTCCAACCCCGCCTTCAGTCTCCAACCGCGCAGCCTCGCGCTCCCGCTCGAGCTGCGCGATCTTCTTCTCCTTTACAAACAGGAACATGCACAAACCAATCACGGCAGGAACGATGGATATCGCAAATATGTCCTTGTATTCGAAATCGCCAAAGAACCCCGTCAGCAGACCATAGGTGATAAGTATGCCGATGGCAGCGCCTGCCATGTCCAGCGCTTTGTGCAGCCCAAATGCTTTGCCCAAGGCCTTCTTGTCCGCACTCTCACTGACAAGCGCATCACGTGGAGAGGAGCGTATCCCTTTGCCAAAACGGTCAAGCACCCGCGCCCCAAAAATACCTATCCATGACCCAGCAATGATGAGAACGAGCTTGTAGAAGACGGCGGTTGAATACCCTGCCAAAGCGAGCATCTTCTTTTTCTGGAACCTGTCGGAGATATAACCGCTGAAGACTTTCAGAAGGCTGGCGAGGCTTTCTGCGATGCCCTCAATGACGCCGATCAGCGCCGGCGTTGCGCCAAACGTGGAGGCAAGGTACAGTGGGATAAGCGGATACACCATCTCGGTACTGATGTCCGTAAAGAAGCTAATCAATCCAAGAAAGAAGACGTTAAGCATGGTTTATGCCCTTAAAAAAGCAGCTTTTTGTGATATCTGTTCACTGAGAAATAGTATTTTACTATTTCTCAGTGAACGTTATGAGCTTAAAGAGTGAGTTTTCTCAATTTCTACTTGTTTGCTCAGTGTCATGGTTCTCCTTATTGTCAAAAATAAAAGAATGCTGAGAAGTCGGTTTTTGCGCTCAGTATTCGTGCGATGTACACAGTATCGTTCTCGACAAAATAAAACACGGCGTGCCATTTAATAGTAAAGTAGCGGTATTTTTCGTTGTCTTTGTCGAATGGATACAATGTGCAGATATGGTATTTGAATGGATTGTTCTTGAGTTCATTTAAGTGGGCTCGGAACTGGGTCTGAAAATCATCAGCCCACTTCTCTCCTTTTCGAACATCTCCCAGTTTCTCAAAATAATCACGGTAGCTCTGTAGAGCTTTTGCCATGTCAAGTCTCGCAGAAGCAATCAGGCGGAGGTTATACACTGCTTGTAACCTCCTTTAATGATTCAAAGAACTCATCTTCCAGGCAGCTTGTTACGCTTCCATCACGGATACCCTTGCGAAGACGTTTTAGGTTCAAATACAAGTCCGTTATCGCAGGACTGCTCTCGGCAATCCTGTCATCGAGTAAAAGCTGTTTGCGTTCCAGCTCTTCTGCTGAAAGCCTGTCGTTCGTCATCCCTTCACCTCCTTTCAGACGATGCAAGTATAGCACCGACTTGGTCGATTCATTCGTATTGATTATTCATTACTGGATGTGTGGGATAAGCTCAAGACGTTTTCCGCCTCGACATCAGATACACATAGTATACCTTATCTTCTGATAAATGTCAAACATTTGTTCGATATTCTAAATGTTTAGTGGTTGGGCGATTACTATTCACTCCCCAACTGAACCGCTGTGTCTTCCAGCAGTGCCATGATGCTTCCGAGGGCGATGAATTCCTGCACGCTGAGGGTCTCGCCACGGCGTTGAGGGTCAATGTTTGCGCGGGCAAGCAGGGTATCGACGAGCGCCGTGTTGTGGTTATGGATGAAGAAGTGCGCCCGCATCGAGTTGCGAATCGTCTTGCGACGTTGTGCGAAAGCTGCTTCGACAACGAAGCTGGTGGCTTTGTACATCTCGTATGGAATGGAGCTGGTGTGGCGATGCAGACAGATTACCGTTGAGTCCACACGCGGCGGCGGCAGGAAGTTTGTGCGCGCAACCGCAAAGCTGTCCTGCGGTTCAGCCAACAAACGGAGCTTGACGGTATATGCCCCATATTCCTTGCTGTTTGGCTGAGCCATCATGCGCTCGGCGACCTCGCGCTGCACCATGACGGTCGCGCTTCCAAGCGTTGGGAACTGCTCGAAATAACTCAGCACGATGGTCGCTGCAACCGCATAGGGCAGGTTGGCGACGAGCTTCAGGGGCTTTCCGCCGGCACCGAACGTATCGGAGGCGCTCCGTTTTACCTCGGGTATGTCGAGGGCGTCCGCGGGGATAAGCACGAATCCCTGCTCGTTTGCGAAGGATACTGCTAGAGGATTCAGAAGTTTCTGGTCTTTTTCGATGGCGTAGACCATGGCGCCCTGGGCAAGCAGCGCAGCTGTGAGCGTGCCGATGCCGGGACCAACCTCTATGATGCGATCATCGGGTTTAATGTCGGCGCACTTGAGGATACGACCGACAATGCCGTCGTCGATGAGGAAGTGCTGTCCGAGGGATTTGTTGGTGTGCAGCCCCCACTGTTTCAGATATTCAATCGTTGCTGCTGGGGTTGCCAGCGGAGAGTAGCGTGTCACACCGCATCATCCGAGGCTTCAGGGTTGGTGTCAGGTTCAGGTTCATCGTCAGGAGCTGAGTCGTCGTCAGAGGTTGGCGTATCGTCAGACGCTGGCGCATCGTCTGATGTTGGTGTGTTATCAGCAACTATTACGTTTTCCCGCGCTTCATCAGCAACTGTTTCATTCTCGGGCGCTTCATCAGCGCTTACTTCGTTCTCGGGCGCTTCATCAGCGCTTACTTCGTTCTCGGGCGCTTCATCAGCACTTACTTCATTCTCAAGCATCTCGTCGACAGCCTCGATACATGCGGTCTCGCAAGCATCGGTTTTGTCGCTATCTTCTTTGTCACTGTTTGTTTTGTCAACATTCGCTTTTTCAGTCCTCGCCTTGGCAGCCGCTCTTTCAGCTTTTCGCTTGGCGGCTTTCTCGGCAGAAATCTCGGCAGCTTTTTCAGCAGCCCTCGCATTGAACGCCTCAGCAATGGCAGCTTCAGGCGTATCGCCATCCAAGCCGGTGATCTCTCCCCTGAGCTCCTCAAAGGCCTTGTTGATCTCATACGCTTTGTCAATCACATAGTATTTGGTCTCTGCGACCACCTCGGTAACTTCTTCATCAGCAGTCCTGAACGCCTCGATCTCAGCTTCAATCAGCTGCAGTTTGCTCTGTAGCTCCTGCTGCGCATGGATCTTTTCCAGATAGCGCGCAAATGCCCCGCCGGCATTGATGGCTCGCTGTTCGAATTCTGTCTGCGCAGCCAGCTCGCGCCGCAGGTACGCAAGCTCGCCAAGTGCCATTTTGTCGCGCTGGTCTTCAGGCGGAAGAACCGGTACGTCTTTCTTAGCCTTGAACCCAACAAAGGTGTGTACTTTTTCGAGGTTGAAGCCCGCGACAGCCAAAGCGCTTTTTGTTATTCCGACAAGCGGCGCCTGCCCATGCGCGTCTCCACCTGCACCAACAACGAATAGTTGCGCAGGGCGCTTTGGCTTGGGCTTCTCGCCAAGTACATAGCGTTTTGCCCAATACGGCTGAAGCCGGTCGAGCATGGCTTTGAATTGTGACGACGGGCCGGCAAAGTACAGTGGCGCTACGATGACAAGCGCATCGGCTCGCTCGAGAAGGGCGTGGAATTCAAGATAATCGTCGATCAGGCGATTTTGCATGGTTTTGCTGGCAAGCACGCAGGTGCCAGTCTTGCTACAGAAGCCGCACCCTACACAGGGAGCGATGCGTTTGTTCGAGAGAAAGAAGTGCTGCCCGCGCGCGCCAGCCGATTTCGCGCCCTTCTCGATGAGGGTGACAAGCGCCTCGCTGGTGCGCGCACGCGGCGATCCTGAGATATACAGGATGTCGGGCTTGGATGGTTTCTTTGTCGTCGTGTCTGCCATATCCCTATTATACCGTCTCTTGCTCGTGTTCCAAGGATGCGTTGCTTTTAATGAGAAGCATTTACGATTGGCTTTTTGGACAACACACTCCCTCAACCAATGAGCTCACCTGATAGGCCCCGGATCGAGTCCGGGGTGACAAGAAAACAAGTCGTCATGTCGTTTGATACACAGCGGGCGGCGCACTTTGTGCGCCGCCC
>WQXX01000086.1 GCA_009781535.1 Coriobacteriia bacterium
CTTCTCAAGCACTTCCGCGGTCGCTACCTTATTGGAATCGTCTGCGGAGTGATCCTCGTTGTGTTTACTGCTGTGGAGATAGCGTTTATGCCCAACGTGTTGTCGTGGATATTTCTGTTTGCCGGCGTGTTTGAGGCCGGCGCTGCAGTCATGTGTCGACAGATACTGCGAGACCTTGCCTTTACTGAAGCTTCTGCGGCGAAAGCTGGCGTTGCACCCGTAAAAGCCACTACTGCAAGGACTGCCACTTCGCGGGCTGACACAGTAAAAGCCTCCACCAAAAAGAACGCGACCACAGCAGAAACCACAGCTGCAAAAGAGGCTGCTGCCAAGGCAGCGGCTGCAAAAGCCGCCGCCGCCGCCGCGAGAAAAAGACGCCGCGCCTGATTCTTTTACATACCGCCGATTGCACTTAACCGCCCGGTCGTTTAGAATGTTGACCTTGCACGTGCGCGATTAACTCAGCGGGAGAGTGCCATCTTCACACGGTGGAAGTCGTTGGTTCAAATCCAATATCGCGCACCAAAACGTTTTTTCTTGAACACGGGTAATCTAGCATAAAAGACCGCCCGTGTTCATCTTTATAGTGGAATTCTATGGTCAAATATTCATTTCCGACCGTCACACGTGACACGAAATTGACAAGGAATCTTGCACATTCGTCAACATCAGACGTGTCGAGATCGCGGGCTTTCTCAAGCACGAATTCGATGAAGTCAGCCGGTATTATGTTACTTTTCTGCCGTTCGGCGGAAAGCGACATATCGATAACCTCAAGCTCTTCGCGCGATGAGTTGAGCTTTGCCAGCAATGCATCGTCTTTCCCTACATCAGCCAACAAATCTATAAGGTTCTTTATCCTATGCTCTACCTGACGCTTGTTGCGCTCGATGCCCCTTACAAGGTCTCTATCCGCCTGTGAATCGCAGAAGCGCACAAGGCTGTCCAGTACCGCATCGAACGTTGCACTGTCCCGCAATAGCACCCGTGAGCCCTCTATGACCATCTTCTCCATGTCTGCTACCCTTATGCGCTTTGAGCCGCACTTGTGCTTCACCGCGTCTTGGCAGTGGTAGTAATGGTGCACCGTGCCGTTGCGCGATGTCCCTGCTGCTGCGATCATCGGGCTTCCGCACTGGCAGAACAGCTTTCCTGTCAGGTTGTATTCGGATGGTCTCGACTTGCTCCGCGTCCTGTTATGGTTCGCCATGTAGAATTCCTCTTTCGTAACTATGGAAGGGATACCGCCGTCGATGGTGACGTCCCCGAACTTGTATACCCCTGCGTATTTCTGGTTGTTCAACAATGCCCTGATGGATGTCTGAGACCATTCGTTTTTGAATGTTGTCTTCATTCCGGATTCATTAAGCCATCTGGCGATCTCTATCTGAGGCGTTCCTGCGTTGTACCTACGGAATGCCTCGCATACATATGGAGCAGTCAGAGTGTCTATCTCGAACCGTCCGTCCGTCCCTGTCTTGTAGCCGAACAGTTTGACACCGTTTGCAAGGCATCTCTCAGCATTGCCCTTCATCCCTCGCTTTACGTTCTGGCTCAGGTTCGCAGAATACCATTCCGCCATACCCTCCATGACGGATTCAAGGATGATGCCTTCAGGGGTATCTGGTATACATTCGGTGGCAGATACCACGCGAACGCCGTTAGCCTTCAGTTTACGTCTGTATGTCGCGGTATCGAACCTGTCCCTTGCGAACCTGTCGAGCTTGTAGACGATGACCGCTTTGATGCCAAGCGTTGCAGAATCCCTTATCATTCGTTGGAATGCTACCCTGTCATCAGACCTTCCACTCATAGCATAATCGCAGTATTCCTTGATGACTTTATAGCCTTCGCGCTTGGCGAAGTCGTTGCATACCTTGAGCTGGTCTTCTATCGATTCCTCACGTTGCTTGCGGTCGGAGTACCTTGCGTATATCGCAGCTTGCCTGACTGTCATTTCTTAGTATCCTTCAAGATGTCGAAAAGGTCACTGTTGTCATCGAAGAAGGAACGGGCATCCTTGCTCAGCGTGACCTTCGTATTCTTCGCGCCCACTACCTCTAGCTCGAAGAATGAAAGCACATCCTGCAAGAAACCGGTCTTCTTAACATCATCTATGCCAAGTGATGCGATGGTATGTCCGTCAAGGTATACCTTATATACGATCCTTTTAGAATCTATGTTGGCTTCACGGAATATCATCCTCAGATATTCGATACGTTGTCGCAGCTTCTCAGCCTGCTTAAGCTTTGCTTCCCTGATCCTTTTGATGCCTTTGATCGATGATACAAGCAGCCCTATGACGAATGCGAATATCATGCATGCGGAGAATGGGAAAGGATACCCGACAACCATCTCCGCGATTTGCCCGAACAGCCATGCAATCCATGTAACGCCTCCGACTGAAAGGATAGTTAAAAACGTCAGATAGCCATTCCTCTTGAGGAAATCCTTAATTTTATCTTTCATCTTATCTTCCTATTCGGCTGAAACATCAGTATCGTCTTCCTGTCGGTGGTGGATAGTAGGGCTTTGGAACAGGAGGGGGATAGCAAGGTATTCCTGTATGAGGTGGAGGATAGATTTCTTTTTCTGCCGATGAATTTTCTGCGGCAAGGTACTTCTTAGCCCATTCCTTATATGTCATATTAGGTATTATTGCGCTCTTACCAGTTTTCGGATTCCTCGCACTGCGCGCTGTTGGTGCGTATTCTTTGCCAAAATACCCTATTGTCGTACAACGGCAGCCTTCATGTATCGGCGGGAAGTTCACTCCGACCATTCGTTCACTGAGCTTGAATATCTTGCCATCTAAGCTTCCGCAGAGAGGACAAGTCCTACTATCAAGTACTGCTAAGAATTCGTATTCCTGTATGCCAGCACCTACATAACTCTGAAACTCAATCTCATTCGATACAGCCGATGATATTTTTGGAGGTGGTTCTCTATGGATTTCTATGATATACCAGTTTTCCTCAACTTCTGCCTCACCAATATCTGTACGGATATAGGTACGCTGAGGGAACCTTCTGGTTAGCTCGTATTCCGGTAGTTGAGAAATCAGCCTCTGTATAAGGTCTGGTTTGTTTCCTTTTACATCGATGCCATAGGAAGTCATTACTTCTTTTAGTATAGGTACTGTCTGCCTCTCAAGTATAGCTTTCAAGTCCCCTAGCCTTAGAAAACCTCTGTATAGCAATGAATTAAGGATTTCCTGAACATTGTCAATCCCATATTTATATCCCCAGAAACTTTGAAATGAATTCCCGTATGTAAGGTATTGGTGGGCATAGCTTAAAACAAGCACCTCTATTGGGTAGAGCCCTCTATTACTTATCTTGTTACCCAATCTTTCAATACCCATTTCAAAATCCTAATCTCTATCGGAATCCGACTTTGCTTTTTTATTTGATGGCACCGTTAGCAAGCCTTCGGAGTATCCGATGAGCTTGCCTTGTGCTACGTCGTTCAGATCTCGGTAGTTGGAGATGAGACGATGCTCTGATGTATCTGAAGGCAGTGGTTCAATTACCTGAACATGACCCAAGAGATCGTCAACAGTACAATCAAATAATTCTTTCAGCTGTTTAAGGGTTGCTCCTTTGATGTCTCTACGCCCACTTTCAAAATTTTGGTAAGCCTGAACAGTAATACCAAGAGCATCAGCGACCTCTCGCTGCCTCATTCCTTTCTTATTTCTACACACTGACAGTTTGTTTGTGTATTTCATCCTAAACCTTTCGCTTATTTGCGAATACTAACATTTTATTTGTCTTTTGTAAAATACTACTTGCAAACACAAACAATTTGTTGTAGTATTTCTAAACATGCCAAACATTTCGTTATTGTGGAGGGTTTGATGACAAACAATATTGCGTCAGAACGTGTACGAAAGAATTTGCGACAGACAGATCTAGCAGACAGACTAGAAGTTTCAATAGCGACAATTACTAATTGGGAGACTGGGAAAGTCGATATCCCAGGAACGAAGATAGCAGCAATGGCAACGCTGTTTGGTTGTTCAACAGATTATATCCTCGGTTTATCAAACGAACGCATCAACCGAAACACCACCACTGACTGCACCACGGAGGCAGGGCGATGAGCAACCCGTCATTTCTTGATTGCCTAATCTTCTTTCTTGTTGACATGCTCATGGTAGTACCTTTCTATTTCATCGGCCTCATCCTTGGCTATAGGATTACCGCCCGCAAGGAAAACGACATCAGCAATGAATCAGGTGATCGGGGATGACATTCTACCCAGCCAACCTATCGATCGAGGAAGCAGCCGAGACGCTGAACGTCTACGAGTTCCTGGCATACCTTGAGCAGTTGAGGGCGATCCGTTGGGATCCGCCGGTGATAAAGGATCTGGAGAAACTCTGGTACAACCCGCAGATACAGAAGGAATACAGACGCTGGAAACGCAATAGGAAGAAGAGGCTCGCTGTAAGTCAGTCATAACCGCCCTCGGAGGCACAAAGAGGCATGAGCTTTGACCAGACCGGGAAGGCTGTCCAGCTCACAACGGGCACCGGTGGCAGCCGAGGGCGGTAGGCATAAAGAGAGAGGTGGGAAATGGAAACACAGACATGGGCACTAAGCGAACACGTGCACCCGGTATTCGTACCGATATTGAAAAGCCTGTTCCCTCCACAGGACTACGGGCTTTTGCCCTGCCCGTTCTGTGGCTCTGAGGCTAAGTGGCTTTCAAACCTGCGTGTTTTTCATGATGCAAACCGTGAGTATCACACGGTGTACTGCTCCAATGACGATTGTGGGGCGAAGGTCGGTAGCGGATGGCTTGATGATTACGAGACCGCCCGCAAGACCGCGTGGAAACACTGGAACACCAGATGCGAGATCGAGGAGGTATGCGAGTGATGTACCCAGTAGCCACCCAGTACGCGATAAGCGTCGCCTTGTCACGCACTCCCGATGAACGCACATGGTGCGACAAGATCATGTTGAACTTCTACTACAACAACGGAGAGCTGACCACCTCACAGCTTGCAAGGTACTACTACCACTTCAATGCCCGCCTGTCTGACCTGAAAGAGAGAGGCGTCGAATTCGAGGAGACGAAACGGATAGATGGAAAAGGGATATGGCGATACAGGCTCAAAGGTGCCAGCGATGTCTAGGAAAAACCGCGAGCTACGCGCAAGACAGATGATTGACGAAGGAGCGCTATACGATGACTACGAGCGTGACCTTCTCATTGAGGACGCCTTGCGCCTGTATATGTTCCCGCAAGCATTAAAGCAATA
>WQXX01000087.1 GCA_009781535.1 Coriobacteriia bacterium
TGGGTGAGCACAAGCGCCAGCGCCGTCTCAAGCCCGGTGGTCCCGAAGGGCGCAAGCTCGAATTCGAGCGCCTTCTCGTGGCGGGCATGGGGGGCATGGTCGGTTGCCACGCAATCGATCATGCCCTCGATCAAAGCCGCTTGCAACGCAGCGCGGTCGGCAGCGGTACGTAGCGGCGGGTTCATCTTCAGGTTTGTATTGTAGGTCTCGTCGAGGTCGTCTTCGCACAGGAACAGGTGATGCGGAGTGACCTCGCAGGTCACCGGCAGCCCTTTTTCCTTGGCTGCACGCACGAGCTCGACCCCACGCGCGGTCGATAGATGCTGTATATGCAGCTGGCAGCCCGTGAGCTCGCATAAGGCAATGTCGCGGGCGATCTGCAGCTCCTCGCCCAACGCCGGATAACCAGCCAGCCCCAGCCGGGTGGAAACGACGCCGTCATTGACCACGCCCTCCCCTGCCAACGACTCGTCCTGACAGTGCGTGAGCACCGGCACGTCGAACTGGCTTGCATATGACATCGCGCGATACATCGTGCCGTTGTCCTGTACGCCGCGACCGTCGTCGGTGAATGCCACCGCCCCGCAGGAGCGCATGTCGCCCATCTCGCTTAAAGCCGCTCCCTCCAGCCCGGCAGTCAGTGAGCCGGCAACGAGCACCTTGGTGCGCGTGGAGCGCTGTGCCTTCTCAAGAACAGCAAGCACGCGCGATCCCGTGTCGGTGGTCGGCTTGACATTGGGCATGGCAAGCACGGTGGTGAAACCTCCGGCGGCAGCTGCGCTGCCGCCGGAGGTCATGTCCTCCTTATATTCTTGACCCGGGTCGCGCAGATGCACGTGCATGTCCACCAACCCGGGCACTATCACGCAACCCGTGCAGTCGACCTCAACACCCTTGGCTATGGAAAGGCTCTCTCCACACTCCCCAATCTGCTCTATTTTGCCATTTCTAATAACAATATCTGCTACCCTGTCAAGGGCAACCGCCGGGTCTACCAGACGCCCGTTTCTAAGCAACAGCGCCATCAGCGTCACCTCCCAACAAGAGATACATCAGCGCCATGCGGACCGCCACCCCTGCATTCACCTGATATAGCAGCAGGTTTTTCGCGGTGTCGATGGCTTCGCTCGTCAGCTCCACGCCGCGGTTCACCGGACCGGGGTGCATGATGATGGCGTCCGGCTTCATACGCGCCATGCGGACAGCATTAACGCCGAACAGCTGCGCGTACTCGCGCAGGCTCGGAATCGGAGCCTTCTCGATACGCTCGAGCTGGATACGCAGCATATAGAGCACATCGAGCTCAGGCAGGACAGCATCAAGGTCGCTGGTGCACCTGATTGCAGTACCGCCTGCGACTCCCAGCGCTTCAGGAGCCATGGGCAGGAGCGTGGGCGGGGCGATGAAGGTCACCCGCGCGCCGAGCATGATGAGCCCTTCTGCCAATGAGCCGACGACGCGCGAGTGCACGATGTCGCCGACAATGCCCACGTTAAGCCCTTCAACCGAGCCGAATTGCTCACGGATCGTGTACAGATCCAGCAGCGCCTGGGTGGGATGCTGGTGCTTGCCGTCGCCGCCGTTTATCACATGAGCGCGCATGTTCTGCGTGAGGATGTACGGCGAGCCTGCATATTTATGCCGGATGACGATGAGGTCGCAATCCATCGCATCGAGCGTCTGCGCGGTGTCTACCAGCGACTCACCCTTGACGGTGGCGCTTGTCGAACCGGACATATTCACCGCATCGGCAGAAAGCCGCTTTGCAGCGATCTCGAACGAGGTGCGTGTGCGCGTGGAGCTCTCAAGGAAGAAATTGATGACCGTGCGCCCTCTGAGCGTAGGGAGTTTCTTGATCGGGCGCTCGTTGATCTCCTTGAATGAGCGCGCGGTGTCGAGCACGAGGTTGATATCCTGCACGGTGAGGTCGTGAAGCGCAAGCACATGCTCGCATGAAAGTGCACTCATGTGCGACCATCCCTTCTCGCCTCTGGAAAACGTGTGTATCCGCATGAAAGCGCACTCATTGACGACCACCCCGTTTCTCGGCATCAGGCTTGCTGTTTACAGGTTTGCTGCCAAGCGGCGCGGAGGCTGCTACTTTGCTGCCCAGCGGCGCAGAACCGATATGCTCGCCCTCGCGGCGCTTCCAGATCTCAACGCTGCTTCGCCCATCGACTGCGTCCAAGAACAGGCGTACCTGCTCATTGCGGGCTGAGGGTACGTTCTTACCCACATAATCGGCACGTATCGGCAGCTCCCGGTGCCCACGGTCGATGAGCACCGCCAGCTGGATGGCAGCCGGGCGCCCATAATCCATGATGGCATCGAGCGCTGCGCGTACCGTGCGTCCCGTGAACAGGATGTCGTCCACCAGTACGATGGTCTTGCCATCCACAGAAAAAGGAATGTTTGTCGTGAATATCTCCGGGGCAATGCGAAACGCGACGTCATCGCGGTAGAAACTGATGTCAAGGGAGCCGACGGGCACTTTGACGCCCTCGATCTCCTCGATACGCCGTGCCAGTTCATGCGCAAGCAGGTCGCCACGCGTGATGATGCCGACAAGCGCGATATCCGCAGCGCCTTTGTTCGCCTCGAGGATCTCATGGGTGATGCGCGTCAATGCCCTGCCAATCGCCTGGGCGTCCATGAGGATACCCGGGTTCAGGGTTTCAAACAGTGCCGGTGTGTTGTTATATACCAGCGTGCTGTTTGGTGTCGATGTTCCATTTGGTGTCGGAGTGTCTTGCATAGTGAGTGTCCTTCCGTCCGCCTACCATGTTTAAGGCTCTAACAAAACAATACCCTCGTCGAACTCTCGACAAGGGCTTCTCACAAACACGATGGCTGTAGACTCGCGCAACCAAACAAGCGTATCAGTATTCGTTTTATCCCTTGTCGGTCTCTCAGTACCGCTCTTAAAAGGTCTTGCCTACTATACGCTACTTCTTAACTGACAACAAGGATGAATCCGAAAGAAACCAGTCTCCGGTGCGGATTCAGCGAGCTGAGTATCAGCTCTGGTATAAGCCTCAGTAAATCTTGCTCCGATGCCCGACCTCAAGTGCTAAGACGATCAGTTCTTTGTCTTGGATATGGACAAGAATCCGGTAATCGCCCACGCGATACCGCCATTTCTCGGCGTGCTCTCCGACAAGCGCCTTGCCCCAAGCGCGCGGATTGTCGCAGCCGTCGATGTTCTTATTCAACCACGCTACGATGATCCTGCTGGTATTCCTATCAAGTCTGGAGAGCTGTTTGTCTGCCTTCTCTGAGTAACGAAGCGCCCATTTCATAGATACTTCTCGGCAATCTCAGCAGCTGTATAGCTTATCGGATTCGCATCGTATTCTGCCTTGGCTTCATCCCAGGCTTTCAGGTCAAGCTCATCTTCGATGCGCGAGAGGGCAGATTCTCGCATGAAGTCTGAGACACTCTTACCAAAGACGCGCGAATAAGCGGTGATGAGGTCCTTGTCACCGGTGTCAAGGCGTATCGTCATCGTTGAGCTGGGCATGGTGCCTCCTTGATGAGAAAACGTAAGGCTTTCCCGAACGTTTTCGCGTTCAATAGACATACTGGTACGTACTGGTACGTACTGGTATGTACTGGTACATACTGGTACGTACTGGTATGTACTGTAAGACAGTGTAAGACACAAAACGTCTCTTGTCAATGTGTGCTGATGTATTGTGACAGGGTGCGTAGCAATCCAGATAAAGACATTTCATTTTCAATAGCCGACACACAGGCTTTCTGTCGGACGCACGCAAGATACGACTACCGATACATATGCTTTCTGGGCGACAACCCAACCAACACTACAGCTCTCTCGCTAGACCCTTCGACTGCGCGCCCTTTGGTCGCTTCGCTCAGGGCGACATAATCAAGTCTGGGATGACATGTTGTTATATGGATTGCCACGCTTCGCTCGAAATGCCATGCAGAGCAGAATGACAAACGACAAGCCGGCGAGCCATAACAACAAGGTTATTCCGTTCCCATCGCCGGTTGGTGGGAGCATGTCTTCCTCGCTGACGGTAATCAACTCGGTTGTGAACTCTGCTGCGTCATAATCATTATCTGCTTCTATCGACACCTTGATCTTGAAGGTGCCGGCTTTGAGCAAGGTAATGGTCGCACCGGTTGCCGTCGCACTGATCGAAGCCGCTCCGTCCGTATTATCTACGAGGGAATACGTCACCGCACCCGTACCTGACTGCCCTTGGATACAAACGTCGAATGCCGGATCGCCAAAAGTGTACGCACTGCTGTAACCGCTAAGCCCTATCGTCTGGGCGACGGTGGTCTTTACCAGCTCTAACACGCCGTTATTGCCGAGCCGTGTTGTCATGACGCCGTTGACAGCAAGAGAGCTCTTTGAGACGTAGTCGGGCATACCGACAACATCAAGACCGTCGACCTTGAGTATGATTGCCTGTAAACCACCGGCGTAGGTGCTGGTTGGCACGCCTGTTTTGAAGCCATACGTGTCGCTACCATCAGCAGCGGTGGCAGCTGCGCAGTTCATGATCGAGTCTTCGAGCGCGGCGAGGAACCCGGCATTGCCCGCATAATCATCCACATCAAGCTCACTGACAAGCGTACCGATCTGCCGTTCAGAGATCTCTTTCCCCGGTGTAAGTTGAGAGAACTCAGCCATTGCCCGTGTGACGTACACATTGTAAAGTGTGCCGCTGGGAGAAGGCGGAACCAGAGTTCCCTTGTAGAAATTCCCTATTCCGTATCCCGCGCCGCCATCATAGCCAAGGTTATCCAGTGTATCCACGACACCCACCTTGCTGAAGTCATTGACCTTGAAATAGCTCGGGTTGTCGAGAGCGGGAGCAAACTCGGCGTATGCATTTGCTTCGCTACTGGCAAACTTGTTGGCGAAATAGTTTCCTGACACACCGGCGGCTGCCACTTCCGGTATCATCCCGACCTTGTACGTCAAGCGTATGGGATCCGCTTCTTTGTAGCCCGCAGAAGGATCGCTCTGGTCGTTAAACCTGAATATGTGGTTGAGCAGATCAGCGGCATCGATCTCCCAGGTTAACGTGACCTTGATGACGGTATCGACAAGGTCTTTGTCGGTGGCAACAACAACGTAGCTGTCATAATCCAGGAATGTGTATTTGACGCTTTCTGTCACATAGGTGCCATGATTGGTCAAGGACGGTACGCCTGCCGTTCCGTTAACGTTGTTCAGCTTGGGCAGGCTGCTGAGCTCCATGCCTTGCCCGAGCACGTCGACAAA
>WQXX01000088.1 GCA_009781535.1 Coriobacteriia bacterium
CCGCGCCCCGGTCAGCACTCTTCAGGTTTGCGCAACCCGCAAGCACCGACGCCTTCCACTTCACAGGATAGGGATAAGACTCCAGGACGTCGGCGTCGACGTCGCTCTGAAGGTGGCAACACAATGTGAAGTCCGGCGCTTGTGAAACGAGACCTCTCACAAGCCAGCCAGACTGGAGATTTTGCAGTCAGGAAATAGTTGATGAGACCTACGGGAGACAAACCAATGGGGCAGGATCATGCACTGATAACCGATCTTTACCAGCTTACGATGGCGCAGGCGTATTGGCATTCAGGCAAGCAGGATACCGAGGCGTCGTTCTACCTGCATTTTCGCGAGAATCCCTTTAAGGGTGGTTATACTGTTGCTTGTGGGATAACGCAGGCTGCTGAGCATATCGAGCGCTTTTCTTTTACCAACGAGGATCTCGCTTATCTTTCCTCAGTAAAGGCAAGCAATGGCGACCTGCTTTTTGACCCCCTGTTCCTTACCGAGCTGGCGAACTTGACGCTCACGCTTGATATCGACGCTGTGAGAGAAGGCGAGGTTGTCTTTCCTCGCGAGCCTATTCTGAGGGTCACTGGTTCTATCCTCCAATGCCAGATCGTTGAAACTGCTCTTCTCAACTGCATCGGTTTCGAATCGGTTGTTGCGACCAAGGCGGCGCGTATCTGTTCGGTTGCGCAGGGGCCGGTCGCGGAATTCGGCTTGCGTCGTGCGCAGGGGCCAGCAGGAGGGCTTTTTGCCTCCTATGCGGCGATTGTGGGCGGCTGCTCCTCGACCTCGAATGTCGCAGCTGGCAAACGCTTTGATTTGCCAGTCAGCGGTACGCATGCCCACTCGTGGGTCATGGCTTTTGATAGTGAACTCGAAGCCTTCCGCGCTTATGCGATAACCTTTCCACATAACTGCACCCTGCTTGTCGATACCTACGACACCTTAAAGGGCGTGGCAAATGCCATCATCGTTGGGCATGAGATGGAGCAAAGAGGCGAGCAGCTTGCTGCAATCCGTATCGATTCAGGCGATTTGGCGTGGTTGTCTAAACAAGCGCGCGCCCTGCTCGATGGAGCCGGACTTGCCTATGTCAAGATCATCGCAAGCAATGATTTGGATGAGCATACGATCCTTTCATTAACCACCGAGCAGGGCGCGCGCATAGATGCCTGGGGTGTAGGCACACGGCTTGCAACGGCATTCGATCAACCAGCTCTTGGCTGCGTGTACAAGATGTCTGCGGTTCGCAGCAGCCACGATGAAGCCTGGAAGCCTTGTCTGAAGATCTCAGAACAGATCAAGAAATCCAGTCTGCCGGGCACACTTGCCGTGCGCCGTTATCTGGATGAGAACAACATCATGGTGGGGGATATGATCTACGATCTTCTGATTCCTCCAACTGAGGATCGCATCATCGATCCAACCGATGACTTACGGCAAAAGGATTTATCTGCTGCCGTGCCCCATGAGCTGCTTGCGCCCTTAATCCGAAAGGGCAAGGCTGTTCGGTCGATGCCGAGCGCTCTTGAGGCTCAAGAGACAGTTCGCACATCGCTTGCGCAGCTCGACACATCGAACAAGCGCCTTCTTAACTCCCACTCGTATCCAGTTGGCCTTGAGCGCTCCTTGCTTGCCTTACGTGACCGACTTGTGCGGGAAGCGCGCGGTTTAGTCTAGGAAACCACCACCCCCACCGCCCTGCCTATTCCAATAGGAATCAATCTCCCCTCAAGGACAACATCAATTGCACCGCGATTCGCGTCGTGCCTGCTTGACATCGAACACATATTCGTATACTATTATACAAACAAATGTTCTTTGTTTATGGGTGTCCGCCGAGCCGTGTCAGATCGACCTGGCTTTACGGACGAGAAGGATGCGAGAGCAGGGAGCCTGTGGAGCTGCTCGACAAACTCAACATTCTGGCCGATGCAGCCAAATATGATGTGGCATGCACCTCGTGTGGCGTCGATCGGGAGGCGAAGAAAGGGCAACTGGGTGCAACCACCAAGGTCGGCATCTGCCACGCTTTTTCTGCTGACGGACGCTGCATCACCTTGCTCAAAGTACTGATGAGCAACGTATGCAGTTACGACTGCCTCTATTGTGTCAACCGTTCCAGCAACGAGGTGCCCCGCGCCACGTTCTCACCTCGCGAGCTTGCAGAGCTCACCATCGGCTTTTATCGTCGTAACTACATCGAAGGTCTCTTCCTTTCTTCCGGCGTCCTGCGTACGCCTGATTACACCACGGAGCGCATGTGCGAGGCAATCCAGCTTTTGCGCGAGGAATATGGTTTCAGGGGTTATATCCACGCCAAAGCGATTCCAGGCACCTCAGAGGAGCTGTTAGTGCGCCTTGGTACGCTTGTCGACCGTATGAGCATCAACATAGAATTCCCCTCCGAACAAAGCCTAAAAGCGCTTGCCCCAGATAAAAGCAAGGAGTCGGTGTTAAAGCCGATGCGTTTCATCCATACCGGCATCAAGGAGAACTTCCAGGATAAACGCCTGAGCGTGGTGCATAAGACACGTTTTGTGCCCGCCGGTCAGAGCACTCAGATGATCGTTGGGGCTTCGCCTGAGAGTGATTATCATATCCTCAACCTCTCAGCGAGCCTATATAAGAACTTCGATCTGAGGCGTGTTTTCTTCAGTGCCTATATCCCTGTAAACACGAATCCTCTGCTGCCCTCGACAACAACGGTTCCCCTCCTACGGGAGCACCGTCTGTATCAGGCTGACTGGCTCATGCGTTTCTACGAGTTTGACGTCTCAGAGATTATCGATGAGGAGCATCCCTTTCTCGACCCGTACATCGATCCCAAATGCAACTGGGCGCTCAACCATATCGACGAGTTTCCTGTCGAGGTCAACAAAGCTCCCTATGAGATGCTGCTGCGCATTCCCGGAGTAGGGGTGCGTGGAGCCAAGAAGATCAGAGCTGCTCGACGCGAACGTCGGTTGACCTTTGAAGATCTTAAGAAGCTCAATGTTAACCTGAAACGCGCCCAATATTTCATCACCTGCTGTGGTTTGCTTGCCGATGGCATTCTATTCGACCCCATAAGTATCCACCAGAAGCTGATTGACCAAGCAAAGGTTACCGCTCGAAAACGCCATGGCAAAGGAGAGTTGGACGGACAACTTTCTCTCTTTGCTCAGGAGATGCCTGGGATGGGACTTGCGAGGAGCTATTCCCCCGAGGCCTCTGGTCTATGGTTAGCACAGGATTCAACGCAGGAGGTTTCTGGGCTTTTACCCAGGCAGACCTTGCCCCAGGATGATTCAGGGCTCTTGCATTTGCAAGCGCCAAGGATCGAAACTTCTGGCTTCCAGCACCTTGCGACTAAGGCTCCAGTGATGCCCTATGCAGCCCTTATTGCATGACGCCGAGTTGGTGTTTCTCTATGATGGGACATTCGAGGGTTTGCTCACTGCGGTGTTCCAGGCATTCAAGCTCAAACAGTATCCGGTTGACATCGTCACTGAGGAAAACCTCCAGCTGAGTCTTTTAGGGTCATATGTGCCTATCCTCGTTAACCAGGAACAAGCACAACGCGTGCGCGCAGGTATCATCAACAATCTGGGAGCGCGCACCTACTCTGACATTTCCTGTGCGTTCCTTTCAGATAACGAGCACAAGGGAGGCGTGATACTCCGTTATCTCCAGTACCTCTTGAAGAAGGGGAGTCGCGCGCGTACGCATCTTGCGCATCCAGCGGTACTGGCATTTGAAGATGTGATGGGCGAAGTTACTTTAGAGGCGCACTATTTTACGCAGTTTGTCAGATTTGCCCAGATGCAGGGAGGAGTGTTCTTCTCGAAGATCGATCCCAAAGCAGCTGTTGTGCCCCTCATCATGGACCACTTTACTGCTCGTTTTAACGTGCAACCGTTCATGATCTATGACTCCCGTCATCATATGGCAGGCGTGTTCGATACCAATACCTGGTGGCTCGTGGATACTGCAGAGCAAAAGCTCACCTTGCCAGCTACAACCGAGCAAGAAGACGAGTTCCAGGCTCTCTGGCAGACCTTCTTTGACACGATAGCCATCGAGGAACGTCGCAACCCCATCTGTCAACGCAACTTCATGCCCAAGCGTTTCTGGGGGAATATGTGTGAGCAGATTCCGCCTCAACTACGCAAATCCCAACCAACAACCGAGACCCCTTCTACGGTGGCAAAAAGAACAGCAAAGAGATTGATTGAATCAGAGCACCCAGCAGCTGCATTATCTGCTGCTAATACACAACCTTAAACTCATCCCCAAAGACCCTGAGTGACAGGTTGACAAGATAATCGCGTGTTAAACCGTAGCTACGTAAGGAATGATAACGTGCCATTTCGTCGGTATAGTCCTTAAGCGCATAGGTTTCGTAGCCAGCCCACCCACTGTTGTAGTGCGTTACAACCGGCCAGATCTCGATGTCCTCGAAAAAGACCTCGTCTTTGGTCGGATCATAACAAAGCGTCCAACGCATCATCTCTCCGAGCATCCGAGGTATTTCATCCTGCGCAGACATGAAGTTTCCGAGTGAGTAGATCACGAGGGTCTGGTTGCCGTTAGCGCCAGTGAGCATCGTCGTCGGCTGGACGACATGTGGATGTTCTCCGATCACCACGCTGTAGCCCAGGTCTGCGAGGAACTGCGCGAGGTATTGCTGTTCAGGATTCGCGGTGTGCCAATACTCCCAACCCCAGTGCATGTTAACAATCTGAACGTCAGAAACCTCTTTGAGCCTTTGATAATCTGCAATGATCCTGTCGGTATCAGTCAGATTCACGAGGTATTCCTTGCCACTCGGCATCACTAAGCCGTTCAAACCGTAGGTGTAACTGGTCACGCCGATACGCAATCCGTTTGCCTCGATGACTTTTGGTGTATTGGCCTCTTCCCATGAGGTGTTGGTTCCGGTCTGTATTAAACCTGGCAATGAGGCGATATGGTTCAGGTGCGTGAGAAGACCAGACTCCCATTTATCAAGCGAGTGGTTACTGGCCGTGTTGATCCAGGTAAAACCTGCGTTATAAACAGCATCGAGGATCTCTGTCGGTCCATTAAACGTAGGATAACCCGACAGCCCGTACTCCGCGCCTGCACAGATCGTTTCCTGATTGAGGAAGGCGACGTCCACCTCCTTAATATAGGGAGCTACCTGAGCATAGAGTGAGTCAAAATTATACGAACCGTCAGCTTGGCGGCCTGATCGGTAGACTGAATCGTGGATAAGATTATCACCAACGGCA
>WQXX01000089.1 GCA_009781535.1 Coriobacteriia bacterium
GACGTAGCCATAGAGATGTTCTCACTTTCGAAAACCTATAATATGACGGGATGGCGCATCGGTTTTGCGGTGGGCAACGCCACGGCTATCCAGGCTCTCAGCACCGTCAAGAACAACCTCGACTCCGGGCAGTTCACAGCCATCCAGGATGCTGCCATCGTTGCACTCGAAGACCCGCAGGAATGCGTTGCAGCCATGTGCGCGCTCTATCAGCGTCGTCGCGACCTTGTTCTTGATGCGCTTGCGACCATCGGCGTCGAGTGTGTTCCACCCAAGGCGACCATCTACATTTGGGCGCGCGTACCAGAAGGGTACAGCTCAGCGGAGTTCACCGAGCGCCTGCTCACCGAGGCGCATGTCATCGTTACGCCGGGCAGCGGTTACGGTCCGGACGGCGAGGGTTATATCCGCATCTCGCTCACCACGCCTGACGAGCGTCTGCTTGAGGCGGTGCGGCGGATCAAGCGTGTCAAGGACATGCTTTAGCTCGGTTTAATACGTCATCCTGAGCAGCGTGCCCGAAGGGTGCGCGGGCGAAGGACCCAGCGGGAGGTTTTCAGGTTGCACAGAGAAGTTGCACGAGGAGCAATAGGATGAGGAGACGTACATGATTCCCAGTATGGAACAGGCACGGGCGATTGTGGAGAAAAACGAGAGGGAGATCGCATGATTCCCAGCATGGAACAGGCGCGAACGATACTGGAGATATACAACAAGGAGTCTTTCCACCTTCAGCATGCTGAAGTGGTCAGCGCGGTCCTGCGGTATTTTGCCGCAGAGTATGACCCGGAGAATGCGGAGTTCTGGGCGGTGTGCGGGCTGCTCCACGACATAGATTTCGAGGAATACCCCAGCGAGCACTGTGTCAAAGGCGAGGAATTGCTGCGTGCCCACGACATTGATGGCAGCATCATCCGCGCTGCGATGTCGCACGGGTGGGGCGAGACGGCAACGCCATACGAACCCGAGCATATCATGGAGAAGATCCTTTTTGCCATCGACGAGCTCACGGGCCTCATCTGGGCAGCCGCTCTCATGCGCCCATCGAAAAGCGTCCAAGACATGGAATACACCAGTGTGAAAAAGAAATTCAAGGACAAACGCTTTGCGGCGGGCTGTTCCCGCGAGGTGATAGAACAGGGCGCGGCTTTACTGGGTTGGGAGCTTGACGAGCTCATTGCAAAGACCATTCTTGCCATGCGTGCAAGCGAGGATACAAAGGAGCAACAGGCTTTATGAGCGGATTTGTTGGGATAGCAGGCGAGCTTTCAGCGCAGGAAACTACCATCGGCGCGGTTGAGAGAGAGGCAAATGCGGCGGATACCAGCATCAGCGCGGTGCTGGAGCGTATGATGGACCGCATCATCCATCGCGGGCCAGATGCCGCAGGAACCTTTATCAGCGAGCATGTGGCGCTTGGCTTCCGTCAACTTGGTATGAGCGGCAACTCCGGGATTGCACAGCAACCTCTGACTCTAAGCCAGACAACAAGCGCCCTGCAACTTCAGACCTCAGATCAGGCAAGGAGCGCCCTGCAACCTCTGAGCAACTCACTTGAGGATAACACCATCGTACTTGTCTGCAACGGCGAGATCCTCAACGCCCCCGCTCTACGGGTCGAGCTTGAAGCTGAGGGTCATATCTTTGCCACACAAACTTCAGTCGAGGTTCTGCTCCATGGTTATGAGCAATGGGGCAAAGCGATAACCGAGCGCTTGCGTGGCTTCTTCGCCTTTGTGATCTATGACCGCAAGCGCGAAACGCTGTTCGGCGCGCGGGATTTCTTCGGCATCAAGCCCTTCTACTACACACGCCTTAATGACGGAAGCCTGCTCTTTGGCTCCGAGATCAAGGCCTTCCTCGAGCACCCCGGCTTTTCGAAGCAACTCAACGAGCGGGCGCTCAAACCTTATCTCAGCTTCCAATACTCCGTGCTGGAGGAGACCTTCTTCAAAGGCGTCTTCAGGCTGCCGCCGGCACACCGATTCACCTTTGAGCTCAGCACGGGCACAATGGTCATCGAGCGGTACTGGGATGTGGACTTCTCACAATCGCTGCCACCGGCGCTGGGCGCCAGCCGCAGTTTGGATGAGTGCATCGAAGCGCTTGACAAGGTGGTCAACGAGTCAGTCCGGCTCCACCGGGTTGCAGATGCACCCGTGGGAGCCTTGCTCTCAGGAGGCATCGACTCCAGTTATGTCACCTCTGCGCTCAAGCCCGACAAGACCTTCTCCGTCGGTTTTATAAACGAGGGTTATGACGAGACCAACCAGGCACGCGACCTGTCAGACATCCTTGGGATCGAGAACTTCCGCTACATACTCGACCCTGCAGATGGCTTTGAGGCATTTCCCACTATCCAGTACCATATCGACGAGCCGCTTGCTGACCCATCCATCGTGCCGCTGTATTTCCTGAACAAAATGACGAGGCAGCACGTTTCCCATGCGCTTTCTGGCGAGGGGGGAGACGAGCTCTTTGCCGGTTATGAGCTGTATGACGAGCCTGTCCCCACCCGGAAGTGGAAGCGCCGTGTGCCTGCGCCCGTGCGTCGCGGGCTGGCTACGCTGGTCAAACCCTTGCCGCGCTTCAAGGGGCGCGCCTTCCTGCTTCGTGGCAGTGGTCGACCGGAGGATTATTTCATCGGGCAGGTCCATATCTTCGATGAGAGGGAGGCAACTGCGCTGGTCAAGCCTAAATTCCGCAGCGGTCCTTCGATCGCAGAGATCACCGCGCCGATATACCAGCGTGTTGCTGGATGGGACGAGCTTTCCAAAAAACAATACCTCGACATGAACCTCTGGTTGCCGGGCGCCATGTTGCTTAAAGGCGACAAGATGTCCATGGCACACTCCCTTGACCTGCGTGCTCCCTTGCTTGACATCGAGGTCATGAAGGAGGCTCAGTCAGCACCGCAAGCGTATCGCATCACCGAGGAGAACACCAAATGCGTGCTGCGCGCCGCAGCTGCCCACACCCTTCCTGCCGCGTGGGCCAACCGTGTCAAGACAGGCTTTCTCACCCCCATCCGCTTCTGGCTTAAAGAGGATCGTTATTACGAGCGTATCCGCGAGTTATTTGCCAGTGAGATAGCCGACCGGTTCTTCGATTGCGAACGGCTGCTTGCATTACTGAATGCGCATCACGAGGGAAAGGCGAATAACGGGCGCAAGATCTGGACGGTCTATTCATTCCTTGTGTGGTACCAACGCTTCTTTGTGGACGAGGTCGCATGACGCAAGAGTCGCGACAAAAAACGCCTCCGTATCAACCGAAGCATCTGCGCCAGCCGCAGGCTCCATCTCAGACGCAGTTGCAGGCATCTTCGCAGTCGCTGCCGCAGGCTTCCACTCAGTCGCAGGCTTCCTCTGGATTGCAAGGCGAGCTCCAAGACACTCGACATCAGAAGACCCAGCCCTCGGTCGCACAACCCTCGGTCACCCAGCCTTCACCCGCGCCGCCATCACCCGCGCAGCCCTCAGTAGCACAACCCTCGGTCGCACGCTCCACAGCAGTGATGGCTGTCGCGACGTTTGGCTCCCGGGTAACCGGTCTTGCTCGTACGTGGGTCATGGCCTTCGCCATCGGCAACACACTCATCACCTCCGCATATCAGGTCGCCAACAATATGCCCAACATGATCTTCGACCTCGTTGCCGGCGGTCTGCTCAACGCTGCCTTTGTGCCGCTCTACCTGCTGTCGATGCAGAAGCTCGGCAAAGAAGGCGGCAACCGCTTCGCAAGCAACCTGCTCAACATCGTCATCATCGTCATGGGGGCGCTTGCCGTACTCGCAACGGTTTTTTCCGAGCAGCTTATCGCGACGCAGACCTTCACTTTGCCGAATGGCGCGGAGGTCAATACGTATGCGGTCATGTTCTTCAGGATATTCGCCATCCAGATGTTGTTCTATGGTCTTGGCGGCGTCTTTACAAGCCTGCTCAACGCCAACCGTGTGTTCTTCCTGCCCTCGATTGCGCCGATGTTCAACAACATCGTGGTCATTGCGGCTTTCCTCGTCTATCCCTTCATCTTTTCCACCAACCCCGAACTTGCGCTCATCGTGCTTGCCGTAGGCACAACGCTCGGTGTGGTCGTGCAGTTTGCGGTGCAGATACCGGCGCTCATCCGTCAGGGCTTCAAGTACGTGCCGCGCATCGACTTCAAGGACCCTGCATTGCTTGAGACGCTCAAAACCGGCGTGCCGATGATCATCTACGTCACCGGAGCGCTTATCTCGTTTACCTTCCGCAATGCCTTCTCGCTTGAGACCGGCGACAACGGCCCGTCCACGCTCATCTATGCATGGATCTGGTTCCAGCTGCCGCATGGCATCATCGCAGCCTCGCTTTCGCGTGCGCTGTTTACCGAGATGAGCCACGCTGCAGCGAAAGAGGATATGGTGGGCTTCAAACGCTTCTTACATCAGGGGATCTCAGGCACCCTGCTCATCATCATCCCTCTTGCCGGGCTTATGTGTGCGCTCTCGACGCCGCTCATGCAGGTCTTCCGCGCGGGCGCATTCAGCGCTGACGATGTGACCTACGTTGGCACTATCCTAAGCCTGTGGGTCTTTGCCTTGCCGTGTTACTCCTTGCAGCTCTATCTGTTCAACGTCTTTGCAAGCATCCGCCGCTTCGGCTTGTTCTCGGGGATCTGCACGGTGCTGTGTATACTCCAGTGCTCGCTGTATGCGGTGCTGTGCACCAACCCCACGATCGCGCTTGCTGGTGTGCCCATAGCCGACTTTGTGTACTACCTGCTCACCACGGTCATCTTATTTATTGTGCTGCGCCGCCTCATCGGGCCTTTCAAGGGGCTGGAGAGCCTGTTTACCGCAGGAAAGGCCCTTGGAGCAACACTCGTCGGCGCAGGCGCCATGGGTTTGCTCAACCACTACCTGCCCTTTGGCACCGGTATCGCTGCCGGTGTGGGTGCGGTTGTGGTCTATGGTCTTTTGGGCCTGGCAATCATACTCGCCCTGTGCAAGCTCATGCGCGTTCCCGAGATGGCGCTGCTCGGCAACGTGTTCCAACGCTTCCAACGTATCATCAGGCGTCGCAAATAACGGTAACTTTCCGAAGGCACAAAAGGCCCTAGTGCTCTGTTAAGTTGAAAACTGCGGATATAGTCGTCTAAGTTTCACTCGGGCATCAGTAGTCGTGAACCGCCAATTCACTGTCATGCATTTCGCATTGCGCTCGAACTCCCAAGCTC
>WQXX01000090.1 GCA_009781535.1 Coriobacteriia bacterium
CGGCAGCCGGCCCAGACCTGACCCCATGTCGCCCCAGACCTGATCTGGGGCCTAGCAGTGGACTGGCATGCGGCATACGTGTGTCCGACAGAAAACCTGTGTATCGGCATCGTAACAAACGCATTTTCAATCGAAAAAAGCATGTGCTGCCGTCTATCACGATAGACGGCAGCCGGCCCAACCTACACCCATGAGTACAAAAGTGCTGGTAGATTGCGTGTTTTGAAAAAGACTGCCGTTTGTCGCGATGGATAGGGCTTGTTTACCGCAGATTCGCTGAACATAATAAACCCATAAAAAATATTGCAGGGGTAGCAATTATTAAAGGTGGTGGAAGATGAACGGTATAATCTATAAGGGTGCACACGCGACAAAGTCTCGCCTATCATTTTCGAAAGTAAAGAAGTACGTCTTGATTTTGCTGGCGGTTTTGTTGATAGCTGGCATTTTTCCCGTGTATTCGCTTGTTGCGTTTGCTGACGATCCGTTAGGTCCGGATGATTCGCTGGATCAGACCGATCCGACGGAAGACAGCTATGTCGTGACCATTAAGACCGGCATAGGTTCAAACGACTCCGACAGGGTTTATGCGGATGTGCCCGCTGGCACGTTACTCGGCGAGATTGCAGGCTTTAGCTCCGCCTCTCCTGCCGCGAAGAGCCCTGGTTGGAAGTTTGCTGGTTGGGATGCTCCGATGAACCTCGCTATGGAGATCAATGACGACGTCACCATCGAAGCTCTATGGGAGCCCGTGGTGCATGCAGAAATCATTCAGCCTGACAAAAAGGAAATGCATTATTACTTTGAGGACCTGAAGGTTGTGATTACCCACAGTGGCACAGGTAAAAATATGGTATTCCACTACGTTGCTTATCTGAATGGAACACAGGTTGACAAAGGAGATGCGGACGTACAGGATCCTGGGACAGGCTTGAACAAACTAACGGTGCATACCATTGATTACACAATTACCATCTCTTTATATATCCAAGGCAATGAATTCGATGGTATTGGCAGCTCATCAGATACAAAGCCGTCGTATTCGGTTGCATTTGTCCCAGGCTTATATGGAGATTTTGCTCCAACTACCTACTCAGGGCTCTTGGATGGTTCTAATATGCCAGCTGCACCGGAACCGATTGCTCAAAGCGGCTGGAAGTTCAGTGGTTGGAAGAATGTCACGACTGGTGAGATTGTTGCTCCCGACGAGGCTCTGCCGAGCTATGTTACCGGCGATGTAACATATGAAGCCCAATGGGTCGAGAATGTTTTTGTTGTAACGTTTGACATCCTTAACGGCACATGGGCAGACGGGACGAGTGCGACAATCACGGCGACCTTTGCATCCGGCGGTATATTCCCGGATGCCCCAGAAGGCATGATTCCGCTTGCCGCCTACAGCAACTGCACAGGGGCATGGAATGTTGCGCTGGCGGAATGGCCGGCAGCGGTAGCCGAAGACGCAACGTACACCTTCAGTTATGACGTCATCAATACCTACACGGTCAGCTTTACGCCTGGCACGCAGGGCGCCTTTGAGCCCGTGCTCTTTGCCGACATCGAACACGGGTCCCCGACTCCTGCCGCTCCAGCCATTACCGGTAACGCAGGTTATGCCTTTACCGGTTGGTCGCCCGCATTTGCCGGCACGGTTACCAACAACGCTATCTATGTGGCGCAATGGGTGGTTGTTCCTCCCACGACTGCCGGCTACATCGTTAACCATCGCAATGCGTCAACCGATGAGCTGCTTGTCATTGAGACCCAAACTGGCACCATCGGCACAACCGCAACGGCCGAACCTCAAACGATTGAGAACTTCACGTACGATGCTGACTTTGCAGGCACGTTGCTCAGCGGCGCTATCGAGGCAGACGGCAGCCTTGTCCTGACCTTGTACTACACACCAGTTGTAACGATTCCGCTTGATGAGACGCCGCCGGCTCCGCCTGTTGTGCCCCCGACAACTCCGCCCTTTGAAACCCTGACGACTCCGCCTCCGGTTGACCTTGTTGATACTGATACCTTAACGACCCCGCCTCCGGTTGAGCTTGTTGACTACAGCACTCCAACTACCCAGCATCCGGCTGAACTTGTTGACTACAATATCGCGACGACCAACTTTACCGAATGGGCGCTCGCCAACCTGATCCTTGCTGTGCTGGGTATCTTTGCAGCCATAGTCATGCTCATCGCCTTCATCTCCAGGCGCAAGC
This sequence comes from Coriobacteriia bacterium, assembly GCA_009781535.1. Lineage (GTDB taxonomy): Bacteria > Actinomycetota > Coriobacteriia > Coriobacteriales > UBA8131 > WRHU01. The sequence continues at coordinate 2,217 of WQXX01000090.1, forward strand.
AGGAAGAGATAACCGAGGACGACTATCTGCTGGCAGAAAACGATTACATTCGGGCCGAGCAGAAGCTTCGCAAGCGCATGGTCTGGTGTACCGCCAGTGTTATCGTTGGCGTCATCGCAATCGTGTTCTTCATCCTGACCGAAGACATCACCGCCCCGATGACCCTGGTTGACAGCTGGACCATCTGGCAAGTAGCGGTCTTCGCAATCCAGATCGCCTTCACGGTTCTTGCTCTCAATGGGAAGAAAGAAGACGTGGAGACCTACATCGATACGGTCAGCTTCTCGGAGTTGTACTAATACCAACAGAACCGTCGTTTTTCAGGTATGAGTCTGGTACGTGTGGTGGTGGGGAAAACCGGCAGCCGGCGCCAGTGGCGCCGGCTGCCGGTTATAGACACACCCGGAATACCTGCGAATTTGGTAAAAATTAGGTAACAGTTCGCAATTTTGCCCCAAAAAGAGGGCTACTCACAAAATTTCATAAGAAAAGCTATTTACTATCGAACACTTTGTGCTATATTTGCTGACACATTCTTAGTTTGGGGGCTTGCTCTAGTGTATGGAGCAGCCTGTTTTGTTTCTAAGCTTGTATCAGCGTCACGTTTGTTGTACCGCACGACCCGTTAGAGTAGAAAGGCTTCTCGAAAGCATTCACAATTAAAGACTTGTTCAAAACGTACAAACAGTAGATGGTTTCACCAGAAACGTACCAGTTGCGAAAGCAAAAACAGAAAGCGGTGGGATTATGACAGTTTTTCAGTCTACTGAAACATGCCAGTGTACGAGTCGCCCCTCAGCAACAATGCGGGCAAAGCTCTTATCGGTATTGTTGGTGTTCATATTGGCAGCAGGGTTGCTCCCGGTGTGTACACTAGTAGCATTTGCAAATGACGGCGATAATGCAAGCCGTCTAGCCGACAACGAATCTGACCTCACAGTCAGTGATGAGCCAGACCCCTTCGTTATGAATTATTACATCGAAGGTATTGGTCTTCATGCCACGTATCCTGTGGATGAGAATGGCTTGGCGTATAAGCTCCCCATGTTCATGATGTATTATCCGGAGAAGGCGACAGTCTTCCTCGGTTGGTATACCGCTGAGTCGGGAGGTCTGCCCTTCGATTTCTCCGTGCCTTTGACCGAAGACGTCGACGTCTATGCCCAATTCGAGATGACCTATCTTATCAAGTATAAAAGTGTCGAGGGTGGGATAGGCGACCAGTATGTCATCGACACCAAGGTGTTGGAGCACGGGCAGCCCATCCCTCAGACTGAGCATGCAAGCGAGTTGCTTGCGCCGAGTGGCATGGAAGCCGCGCACATCGCGTATTGGTACAAAGAAGGCGACGCGACCAAGACATTCTTTGCCTTTGGCACAGCCGCCGTCGGTGACGTAACGTTGGTTCCTCTTTGGAGCAACTCGTATTGGGTCTATTTTGAGTCCGAAGGCAGCGCGGTAGATCCTCAGGTGATAGAAACCGGAAAACCAGCGGCGAATCCGGATGATCCCGTCCGCATCGGATTTACCTTCCGTGGCTGGACGCTTGATCCTCAAAAAGACCCCTCAACGAGCGAGCCCTATAATTTCAGCACCCCCATAACCGACGACATCATCTTGTATGCGATGTGGACGGGCAACGATAACATCCCGTACACCGTTGCGATCTGGATGGAAAAGCCACGTCTTGGCACCGACTACACGCCAAGTTATACCGATCCGTCCAAATCAAGCCCCTTTGCTGACTATAACTATGTGCTCTCGGTGACCCTGACGGGTACGGCGGGCTCTCAAACGAATGTCAACCCGACGGACGCAGGCAGCGTCTGGCCGGAAGATATCTCAGGCCTCTTTACTTCCGATCCGCTCCTGAAATATGCCCAGTATCAGGGTACGATCAACAAAACGATCGCGGGCAACGGCTCGACGGTCATCAATGTGTTCACCTCGCGCAAGGTATACACGTGGGAATTCAATCCCGGTTCTGCAGACACCTATAACACCCAGAACCGGATCCGCATCGGCGAGACCATCTACGACGCCGGCAATCCGTATATCATGACGGCAAAATACGAAGACGACATCTCCACGACATTCCCCATTCCCAACCAGACAAGCATCATTTTCGAGAGCAGAACGCTGCTGTATGGCTTTGGCCCGTGGTCGCTGTGGACCCCGTCGACGAATTTCTTTGCTTGGACAAATGACGGGCGCGGGATAATCGAGACCATGTCCTGGCAAAGCCGCAGGAGCGTCGTGGATTCGACCTTCCTGTCGTCAACCGGCAACGGGCCGACGAGGGCCTTTTCTGTGGAGCTGACGTTTTCTGGCAAGGAAGAGTTCAGGTACTTTGTCGAGTGGATCGACGGCATTGGCCTCGTCGGCCCGACCATCACGCTCGGCACGGATGAGGATGCAAAGACCTATGTCGAGATGACGGAATACCGCCAGCCGCTCGTTATCGACGGCACCTTCCAAAAGAAGATCACCGGGCTTATCGCATTAAACGATGGCAGTCCGCAACTCTGGTATACCGATGCGGACGGGACTGCTTTTTCAAATGTGGGGGAAGACGGGTTGGCGCCCTTCAAGGCATTCTTCTATGACCGTATGGTCTACCCGCTGACCTTCATGGCAAACCGTCCCGACGGTGCTACCGATGATGCTGTGGATATGCCCGATGACAGGGTTGTGAAGTTCGGCGCCCTGGTGGGCAACCCGCCAGCGGCAGAACCAAGCATGGACGGGTATCTGTTCATGGGCTGGTACAAGGATGCCGATGGCAAAGAAGCCTTCGATTTTTCTGTCACCATGCCCAACGGCCCTCTTGCGGCATATGCCAAATGGAAGCCGAACGACTTCACCCTCACGTATTACGACTCATTGAGCGCCACCGCGCTGCCAATAGATGATTTTGGTGGTTTTGAGAACTTCCAGCCTGTCGGCAAGGGTTTGCCAGTCGATTTTGATGACGCTCCCTACCAACCTGGCGA
>WQXX01000091.1 GCA_009781535.1 Coriobacteriia bacterium
ACCACACGCAACCATCATGGTGTAAAAAAGTACTAAAAGAATAACTGCTATCTTTTTCATATAAAGCATAACGATAACAATCTAATAACGATAGGCCAAAAAACGAAATGGCTAATCTTGATGAACAATCAGTAAACAATCAGCGAATCATTCAATGGCATTTACGCCTACGATTCATCCCTTGCACGCATATATCATACCACAGTTTTACACCACCCCACTGACCAACAGATACTACCTTTAAGGTAATGGAATACTCATAGATAAAGCCATATAATAATGGCACACCTGCGAAAAAGAGGAATGCCACAGATTAAACTGAGCTTAAGTGGTGTGACAGGGGGACGGTCCGGTTTGTCACATCCCTGCGTGTTTATGATAGATCGAGACAATCGTAGGTAACACGTGTGGCGTGTCAGAGGGAGGTATAACTCGATGCATTCCCGCTAGAGTTCTGGTAGACCGAGAGAGATGATCAGCATAAACACAACTGCGAAAGTGATCGGCCCTGCTTCCCTCTCTGGCCTGCAGATACGGAATACTAGCAATCTGATTGTTCGATGTCATTCCATTCGCGCTTATACAAATGGCGAATCGACAGGACTAACCTTCCACTCTATTAAGATGTAGTGAAAATCAGAAAATTCCTGATAAATCGAGAATCCTTGCCAGAAAATGATATAATTAAAGTTTGTGTAAAACGTGTCCGGCTTGCACCAGACATGAACCACCCTATGAGACGTACCCTCAGGAGGTAGCCCATGACAGCCACCACAAAGTGGCTTTTGCCTGTTGAATCCAAACTCGGCAGAGTCTATTTTGACGACACCACTCTCCGCGACGGAGAACAGACTGCGAACGTGGTCTTCTCATCGGAGGAAAAAATCCAAATCGCACGAACTTTAGATGAGATCGGTATCGACCAGATCGAGGCCGGCATCCCTGCGATGGGCGGCGACGAGAAAGAGCTTATCACCGAGATTGCACATATGGGCTTACGAGCCTCGGTTCTCGGATGGAATAGGGCCAACGTCAAGGACATCCAGGAATCGCTTGACTGCGGAGTCTCTGCCGTGGCTATCAGCTTGGCAACGAGCGATATCCATATCAATACTAAACTGCGCAGGAGCCGCCCATGGGTGCTTGACACCATCAAGGAGTGCACTGCTTTTGCCAAAGCTGCCGGCGTCTATGTCTCGGTGAATGCAGAAGACGCCTCACGGACCGACTTTGACTTTCTTGTCGACTTTGCCTTGGCTGCCAAGTCCGAGGGAGCAAACCGTCTGCGCTTCTGCGACACCATTGGGGTTTTAGACCCTTTGCGCACCTATGAGGTCATCCGTCGCCTACGCGAGGCAACCGACATGGAAATCGAGATGCACACGCATAACGACTTTGGTATGGCGGTCGCTAATGCGCTTGCAGGGTTCCAAGGCGGGGCGACTTGGGCTAATACCACCATTGGCGGCCTCGGAGAGCGTGCCGGCAATGCGGCGTTTGAGGAGCTTGTCATGGCTCTCAAGATCCTTGAAGGCATGGAGCTTTCCCATATCGATACCAAGCGCTTCATCGAGTTCGTCACCTATGTGACCAAGGCTTCTTCTCGCGAGGTGCATCCGGCTAAGGCTATCGTCGGTTCGAATATATTTGTTCATGAAAGCGGCATCCATGCCGATGGAATCATAAAAAACCCTGAGACCTATGAGCTGTTCCCACCTGAGTTGGTCGGTGCAGTCCGTGCTCTGGCGGTTGGCAAACATTCCGGCTCACGCACACTTGAGATGAAGTTCGAGACCTTTGGCGATCCGATTACGGAGCTTGAGGCTCGTGCATTGCTGCCCTTTGTCCGCTCTCGCGCCATCGAGCTCAAGCGCTCGCTCAGTGATGATGAGCTCATCGCGCTTAGGCACATGCATATCTGTGACGCTTCGGCGCAGATGTAAGTCAGATAAGGCTGGAGTCGGCTGGAGTCAATACCGGAAACTGCTTGGATGGCACAACTGAGTCGAGTTTGTGGGAATGATGGCCCAAGATACAATGAGAGGGAGCTGGAGATGGCAGGCAAGACCATAGCGGAAAAGATCTTCTCCCGCCACGCCGGTGTTGACGCACATGCCGGCGACATCGTGGTAGCCGACGTCGATTTTGCCATGAGCCAGGATGGCACCTCGGCTCTCACAATTGACGCGATTACCTCGATGGGCGCCGATGCGGTGTTTGATCCTGAGAAAGTTGCCATGGTCATGGACCATTCGTGCCCTTCGCCAATCGAGGGAGTGAGCGCCATCCATGCAAAGATCCGCGCTTTCGGAAAGAAAACAGGCATACACGTCTATGACTGGGGTTGTGGCGTATGCCATCAGCTCATCCCGGAAAGCGGCAGGGTCGTGCCGGGCGATCTGGTTGTCGGCTGCGACTCGCATACCTGTACCTACGGAGCGCTCAATGTCTTTGCAACCGGCGTTGGTTCCACCGACGGCGCCGCAGCGATGATTTCCGGCAAATTGTGGTTTAAGGTTCCTGAGACCATCCGCGTTGCGTATAACGGCAAACTGCCGGACGGCGTGTATTCCAAAGACCTCATCTTGTACCTTGCGCGACTTATCGGGGTTGATGGTGCGACGTATGCGGCTATCGAGTTTGACGGGTCGGTCATTGAGGATTTGAGCGTTGACGCCCGTATGACCATCTCGAACATGGCTATCGAGGTTGGAGCAAAAGCGGGCCTCATGAGAGCCGACGAGAAGACGCTTGCGTTTCTTAACGAGCGCGCCGAGCGCAACGGTGTTGCGCTGGCGCGCGATCCGCAGCCGGTTAAACCGGATGCGGATGCAGTGTATACTCAGACCATCGAGATCGATGTGACAACGCTTGAGCCGCAGATCGCCAAACCCCATGCGGTGGGTAATGTCTGTGGCATCAGCGAACTCATTGGCACTCCAATCGCCCAAGGCGTCATCGGCACCTGCACAAACGGCCGTCTCGAGGATTTTGCTATTGCATCTAGCATTTTAGCAGGGCGGAAGATACATCCCGACTGTCGTCTGGTTGTTGCTCCTGCCTCGCGCGACATCTACCTTGACGCCATGGCTGCCGGTTACATCCAGACGCTTGTCAAAGCAGGCGCCAGTGTGGTCACGCCAGGATGCGGCCCGTGTGTGGGAACCCATAATGGCGTGCCTTCAAACGGTGAGAACGTCATCTCAACCGCAAATCGCAATTTCAAAGGGCGCATGGGCAACAGCAACGCCTTCATCTATCTGGCTTCGCCTGCAACGGTTGCCGCTTCGGTGCTCAACGCCTGCATCACCGATCCGCGCACGTATCTGTAAGACCACTGGGAGCGATCATGACTATCACGGCACAAGCGTTCAAGTTCGGGGATGACATCAACACCGACTACATCATCTCCGGGAAATACAAGTTCAAAAGCAACGACATGAAGGAGATGGCGCATCACGCCATGGAGGAACTCGACCCGAACTATTACGAGCGTGTCTCTGCGCAAGGTGGTTTGCTTGTCGCGGGCAAGAACTTTGGTTGCGGTTCCTCGCGTGAGCAGGCGCCGCTTGTCCTTATCAACTCGAATACTAAAGCGGTGCTTGCCCAAAGCTTCGCTCGCATCTTCTACCGTAATGCTATCAATACCGGTCTGCCGCTTGTGGAGTGCGACACAACAAGCATCAGCGAGGGCGACGAGCTTGAAGTCGACCTCGAAGGTGGAGTTGTATGGAATATTACCACCGGCAATCAGATCGCGTTTGCCCCTTTGCCGCCGGTTATGGCAACCTTGCTGGCTGACGGCGGGCTGGTAGCTCACTTCAACAAGAATGGCGGCTTCGCACTATGAGCTCTCTTCCACTAAACACGCCAAAACAAGCTGCTCCAAAGGTTTCATCGAGAGCAGGCGCAAAATCTTCTGCTGGCGCTAAATCCTCTGCGGCTGCTAATGAGCGCCAGATCGTGTTTGATTCTGCAACAGATCGTTCCGAGCTTGCTCAGAGAGCTATCTCCGATAAGGCTATCCTGGATGCCCTTGTCGAGAATCTCTCAGGGGAGCAACGCAGGATCCGGCAATTCTCTGCTGCAACATTAAACCTTGTGTCAACGATGGAGCCCGAGATACTCGTTTGTCATATTTCTGAGATCGTCGATGCGTTGTATCGACCAGAAGCGCAGACGCGTTGGGAATGCCTCGAAGTCCTTACCAATGTGGTCGTGTTCGATCCAGACTCATGTGACGACGCCATCATTGGAACCGAAGCCTCGCTGTATGATGAGGATTCCGGTTTAGCGCATCTTGCTGCGGTGCGCTTCCTGTGCGCCTATGGTGCGATAAACACAAAACGGGCGAATATAGTCTGGTCGTTCATCGATGAAGCTATCCAGTGTTATCATGGTGACCCAGAGTTTCAGGATATGCTTATCGCAGTCACCCAGTTTGCCACAGGAAAGATCGGCGTGGGAGTAAAGCGGTCCTTAGGCGAGCGCATGGAGTTCGACGCAAAGAATTCCAAGGGTCTTATCGGGCGTCGCGCGAAGGCCATCATCGAGATCTGCAACGAGAAGTGAGGCCATTTTAAGCAACGTGGTAGCATTTCCTTAAAGACGTTCGTACGAAAAAGAGCTGAAGGGGGTCCCGTGTATCTCAGATCGTTGGTCATCAAGGGGTTCAAATCATTCGCCGACCGTTCAGCAATCAACTTTGAACCTGGTCTTTCGGTCATCGTCGGGCCTAATGGCTCAGGCAAATCAAACATCTCAGAAGCCATCATGTGGGCGCTCGGCGAACGCAGCTCCCGTAACCTGCGCGTGCAGTCGCTTGAAGAGCTTATCTTTTCAGGTTCATCTGCGCGTCCTGCGGTCAGTGTTGCTGAGGTCGATCTTGTCCTGGATAACTCCGACAATACCTTACCCATCGAGTTCGATCAGGTGGTCATCTCGCGTCGTATGTATCGCAGCGGCGAGAGCGAATACTTCATCAATGCATCGCCGTGCCGTCGTATGGACATCATCGACATCCTCTACGATTCAGGAATCGGGCAAGCAGTTCATTCGATTATAAGCCAGGGTAACCTCACCGCAGTTTTGGAGTCTCATCCAGAGGAACGCCGTGAGCTCATCGAGGATGCTGCCGGGGTGCTCAAGCATAAAAAGCGCAAAGA
>WQXX01000092.1 GCA_009781535.1 Coriobacteriia bacterium
AGGAGCCCGAGCTGTCGACCAAGGCTGTAAGGTCTTGGAAGAGCTTGAGCAGCGCGCCCTTGCCTTCGGTAACGAGCGGGTCTGTCTTAATGGGTACGCCGAGGATCTCGGGTGAGGTGAGATAGCCGCGTACATGGCAGCCGCCACGGTTGGAGGTTGCGTACTCGAGGCCCATACCCTGGATGGCGCGGCCGTCATAGGCAGGCATCTCCTGCTTTTTCACACTCATCGACAGTTCAGGGTGCCCATATTTCTCAGCCAGGCGGTAGGAACCAGAAGCAAGGTCAACGCCAAAACCTTCCATCTTGCCAGCGAGCTCGGTGAGCGTGACGATGGCGTCGGCATCCCCAAAGCGAAGCTCGAAGCCTACGATGTCCTCATCGATAGCACCAATGTCAAACAACTCCATCGCGCAGGCGATTGTGGAACCCATCGAGATGGGATCCATGCCATATTCGTTGCACAGGAAGTTGGCTTTGCAGATGGCCCCAAGATCATCCACGCCGGTAGCTGCGCCAAAAGCCCAGCCAGCCTCATACTCGGGGCCTTCGCCTGTGGAAGCATACTTGCCAGTAACCTTTGTCACACGTGCGCAGGAGATTGTGCAGCCAAAGCAGGACTTGTTCTTGACCAGGAATGACGAGGCAAGCGCTTCGCCTGAGTAATTGTCAGCAGTTGGATGGTATGAGCCTTCGCGCCAGTTCTTAAACGGTAGCGCGCCGCTTTCGTTGATGATGTTCACGAGAACTTCGGTGCCATAAGCAGCAAGGCCTGAGCCAGAGACAGGATGGGCGATGAGCTTGTCGCGGGCATCCTTACAGGCAGCCATGAACTCGTCGGGGCGAGCAACAACAACGGAGCCGGTCCCACGGACGCATATTGCCTTCAGTTTCTTAAAGCCCATGACAGCGCCGAGCCCGCCACGTCCGGCTGCACGGTGCTTGTCGTTGGAGATGCAGGCCATCTTGCCGAGCTTCTCGCCGGCTGGCCCGATGCAGGAGACCTTGAAGTTCGGACCATGAAGCCCGACCAGCGCGTCGGTGGTGTCAAAGACGCTGCTTCCCCAGAGGTCGGAGGCATCTTTCAGCTCAACTACGTCATCCTTGATGAGGAGGTAGACAGGTGTATCGCTGACGCCCTCGAAGATGATTCCGTCGTATCCGGCGAACTTCAGCTCAGCGCCAAACCAGCCGCCTGAATTGGCTGCGCCGATGGTGCCGGTGAGCGGAGCTTTGGCCACTACCTCGTAGCGCCCGGCGCTCGCTGCAGCGGTACCGGTGAGAGGACCGGTCATGAAAATAAGGTTGTTGCCAGCGCTTAGCGGCTCAACCTTTGGATCACATTCGTCCATGAAGTACTTGGTGCCAAGACCGCGTGCACCTACGTAATCGTTTGCGAACTCCTCGTTGAGAGCCTCGGTCTTGATCGTCTTATCGGCGAGATTGACGCGAAGGAGCGTACCTATCCATCCGTACATCATGCCACCCCCTCTAACATAAGCTCTTTGAACTTCTCGGCGATTGCTTTGTAGCCCACGTTGTCGTCGTCGGAGTCGAGATAATCGATGGCTTTTGGCGCGCACCACTCGACACATTGCGGGTTGCCTGAGCACAGGTCGCATTTGAGGATGCAGTCCGCCTTGGCCGAATAGGTTATGCCACCTGTCGGGCAAGCTTCTACGCAGGACTGGCAAAGCGTGCAATCCTCGGGATTGTAAAGAACCGTGCCATCTGCCTGCTTGGTGAGCGCCTCGACGGGACACGCGTCCACACACGCCGGCTCATCACAATGAAGACACATGAAGGGAACGGTAAGGACGTCTTCTGGAAAGTCGACGACCTTGATTGCAGAAAGCGTCGGATTGAACTGCTGGTGATGATGATACGAGCAGACCAACTCGCATGTGCGGCAGTCAACGCACTTTTCCGGTCTGAGAATCAGTTGTTTTGTCATGGCAAAAGCACGCAAGAGGCGTGCTGTGCACCTCCTTGATACGTCTATCGTCACCTCCCGGTGACTTTCTGTTTGCTTAACGACACCGTGCTTTAGTATAGCACTGGTTGTGTATTGGTTGCGGGTTGATTGTGCGCTGATTGTGTCCTGCGGCCTGTGCTGATTGTGTGCTGATTGTGGGGGATAATTTTGTTTGAATCTCCTCAAATTCTCGCAGTATAACTGTTTCTTGTGTGGTAACATAACTAGTTCAAAAACTTGGTGATGGGGTCATGGCTTGGAACGGAGCATGGCCATTTATTATGCCCAAATACTGACAAATAACAGCTCCCGGAGCAGGCTCGTTCTATTCCACAGGTTTCTTGGCATCGAAACTGAGAGTACGGAATCGAAACTGTGACGTTAAACATTGAGATTCATGCTTGCAGTTTCATACAAGTATGCTAGTATATAAATATAGTGTTGAAACACTATAACGAGCATTAGTAAAGGACGGTTTCCCATGAAGGGTATCCAAACGACTAATGTGGTGGGGTGGTACAAAGATGGTTTGGCAAGGTTGGCAAAACAGGTTTGCGCGAGAAGTCATATACGGCCCAACGACCAGACCTGCAGTTTAGATGGTAAACGTACTCTTAAGGGTGAGCATGCGTTTAAGAATGTGCGGATTCGAGCAGTTCTTTCTGCGCTGATTGTGGTTTTTCTTATCAGTGGGTTGATAACAATCGCAGCACCACCTGCGTTTGCGGCTGACGATTGGGCTGAAGGTTTGGCCGAAGGTTGGGCTGAAGAATGGGCTGAAGGTTGGGCAGGCGAAGCGCTCGCCATGAATCGACCTCGTGTGTTTGCATCGGAGGATTGGGCAGGCGAAGCGCTCGCCATGAATCGACCTCGTGTGTTTGCATCAGACGACGAGACCGCGCAGAAACGCATCACCGAGGAAACATGTACCATGACGGTCAGCCGTATCCTCTCCCCTGAGCAATACTCCCGTGGAGAGGCTGCGCTTAATGCCTTCTTCGAGAAGAGCCTTGCCTATGATGAGAATGGGTTTTCCGGAACTCTCGAACTGGAAGGCTTTGCCTATGAATTCTCGTACCGGACAGCCGAACGCCAGGTTGAACGAGTCGAGAGATATGAGGGGCTGCTGGCGCCAGACATCATCCTTATCCCGACAAGCCATGAGTTTGAGGTTACCAGCGATGTGGCGCCTGGCGCCGTTACTACGGCAATTCTTGAGATGGCTGCTGTCAGTTGGACGCTTGAAGACGTTGATACAGATGGACGCCCGAGGGGCCATACCGCTGAAGTAACCTACCGTGGAGTCGAGCGCCTGCTGGTACTTGAATCTGTCGAGGTAACAGCAACATACAGCGGTTTTGTTATTCGTGAGGAAGTGCCGTTTCTGTCGTGGCTGCCTCCCTTTGTTCCGCCGATAACTCTTCCTCCCCTATTATCTGAACTTGTGCAGCAAGGCGGCAAGCATCCTTTGCTAGCAGCAGCAACGGCTGCGACGGCAGTTGCCTTGTTGGGAGTACTCGCACTTGCCTTGCTGTTCCGCTATTGGAACGTACGTCTCATCGCCATGCGCGAGGATGGCTCGACGCGAACCATCCTACGCAAGCATGTGCGCCTGGTGGATGGCTCAGCGGTATTGAAGATACCGGAGCACTGCAAGCTTTCCTCCCCAACTGATACACACCTGCTGCGCATCAAGCAGCAATTGGTGAGTGCGGGAGGAAGCCTGAACATCGTTTGGCGCGGCTGCCTGCTGTTCCAGCTACCGATTGAGCGTGAAATCGACCTGCAGCATCGATTCTTCGAGCTTCTTGCTACGACTCCGATACCTGACCTTTTCGACGAACCAGCAGAGCAGCCAGCATAAACAAGGTATACCACGTGCAAGTAATGTGGTCAGCAGATAGGAGAGTAGCATGTGCAAAAGTTCGAAAAGGCGACTGGTTGAAGGTGGTGCCGGCAAGCAACGCCAAAGACGCGACCGCGTCGTCTTTGGCGTGCTTGCCGGCGTTCTGACGCTTGCTGTTTGTGCGTCGTTAGGTTGCATGGCGTTTTACGGTAACGAAAGAGACACCTTGTTTAGTGATGGCTGGAGGTTATTCTCTGCTGCCTGCACCCCTGGTTCTGTTGACCTGCTATCTGATGACCCTGATACACCGCATAATACTTGCTCGCCAACAACACAACCTGGTAATACGATTCATTATCCGAATGGTACTGGACCTGATTCTTGTACTGCACCTGATCAACAAGGAAATGACAATGACTCAAGCGGAGATGACCCAGAGAATAGCAGTGCCCAAAACGGCGAAAACACTGGAGTTGGTAATGGCTCAAGCGGCTCAAGCACTGGAAATGGTACAGGCAATAATGGCTCCGGAAACAACTCTGGCAATAGCGGCAACAACACCACGCCTGTATGGCATCCTGCCTGGGATGAATGGGTGGTGTCTGGTTACTGGGAGAGCGTCAGTGTCTACCATGAGCCTGAGTGGGGTGAGAGAGCGATTTGGGGCGTCCAATGCAGAGAATGCGGGTTTAAAACGTCAGAATCAATCTATCAACACCAAGATGAAACAGGACACGGGGGATTCTTTGGACCAGTGGTAATCGGTTACGAGCCTTGCATCATACTCGATGGCTACTACACCACTGAGCGCACATGGATGGACACCTCACACTGGGTACACCACGAAGGATATTGGGAATAAGCATGAAAGGGATGAGAGCAAACATGAAGAAAGCCACAAAAAGACAGGTATTCCTGCAACTGGCAAGTGCCATCATGGTCTTGGTTCTGATAATAAGCATAGCCCCGGCGATAGCAGCAGAGGACGGCACTGGGGCGGCGATAACACCGTATGCGGAATACGGGAACCCGAATAGCAACCCTAATGGCAGATACCTGTCCGATGTATTGGGTATATCTCGGCAACAATACATAAACCATCTGACTGCCAACCAGGATAAGTACCTCGGAACACGGTATGCCGGCGGGTCAGTCATGAATTATTCCTGGGAATACGGCCCATGGTGGGCGAAAGGATACCCTTCCCCAACTGGCTATGTTGGCATGAATTGCGGAGGTTTTGTAGCGGCAACCTTTTACAATGCCGGAGCTACAAACTCAAACAGCGCGTTTATGCATTCCTGGTACTACTCCGGTTATGATCTTGGACAATGGAGCAACGC
>WQXX01000093.1 GCA_009781535.1 Coriobacteriia bacterium
GCTGTGATACCAACAGCGCTTACCGGCATCCACTATCTTGCAGACAGCAAGCGGATATACCCCTATGGGCGTATTGGCGCGCAGGTTATCGGGGCTGTCGGTTTTGATGGTTATGGTATCAGCGGTATAGAACTTGCCTACGACAGCATCCTTCGAGGCGTCAATGGCGTGCTCGTGGTCGAGCGCGGCAAGGATACTACCCCGATGGTCGGCGGCGTCCAGGAAAAGATCGTAGCTATCAATGGTCAGGATATCGTCCTTACCATTGATATCGAACTTCAGCGCTACGTAGAAAACGAGCTCGAGAGGATCGCCAAAGCAGAAGACAGTGAGAATGCGAACGCTTTGGTGCTTGATGGCGCGACAGGGGAGATATTCGCTGCTGCTTCGATCCCCCTATATGATAGGGGAAACCTTACGCAGGCGCAGGTCGATGCAGGTGCGACCACCTTGAAGTGCATCACGACTTCATTTGAGCCTGGTTCGATATTCAAGACTGCAACGGCTGCCGCAGCCTTAGAAACCGCGACGGTGCGGCCCGATGACATCATCTTCTGCCCTTCAGAGCTTACGATCTATGATTACACCATACGGGACGCCCGACCACGCAGCGATCAGTCGATGTCGTTTAAGACGATCCTGGTCCAGTCCTCAAACATCGGTATGAGCTTGATTGAGGAACGTATGGGCAGCAGTAAGCACGCGACGTATCTCGCAAAATACGGTTTTGGTCAGTTCACACGCATAGACTACCCTGGTGAGGCCTGTGGAATTCTGGCTGATGTGGAAAAGTGGACGCCGATACAGGCAGCAAATATTTCGTTTGGGCAAGGCCTTCAGGCAAGTTCGCTGCAGATCGCCTCATTTTACGCAGCGATTGCAAATGATGGGATCTACAACCAAGCGCACTTCCTGCTTGCGTGCCCGCAGTATAACCTCTATCCGACCTATGATGCCCGCGAAATTGTTTCTTCAGATACGGTCGCAGATCTCGAGGATATGCTCTGCGCTGTCGTCTCCGAAGGAACCGGGCGTTCAGCAGCCATCAGTGGTTTTCAGGTGGCAGGAAAGACCGGTACTGCAGAAAAGGCCTCCCCTGAAGGAGGATATGTCAAGGATGAGTACATCATCTCATTCGTTGGATATATAGCTAATTCAAATAGCAATTTGGTTTGTATCACCTCATTTGACAATCCGATCAACTCAAGCTCTAATCTGCCATCGACGTTCCTGTTTAAGACAATCATGGAGTTCAGCATTAACCGTTATATGATAGTTCCTGTCGAAAAGACGGAAGCTACACCAGGAATTAACGCAAGCGTGGGAGTTGTTGCTGACGGAACGGGCGCTATGCGCTAAAATCGTCGTGTACCATTACGAATAGGAGTAACGCACACCCATGCAGATAACGCCCAATCAGATAGCTCAGTTCTCTGGCGCCCGAATGATCGTCGGACCCCACGACCCAGAAAGCATCATCACCAACCTCACCTGGGATTCACGCATTGTTTTGCCTGATGCGCTGTTCCTTGCGTTGCCCGGCGAGCGTACCGACGGCAATGACCATATAGAAGCAGCGATTGAAGCTGGGGCAGCCGTGGTCTTAGCTTCACGCGAGACAACAGCAGCCCAACAACAGGCAGCACGTGACCACGGAGCAGCTCTCCTTGAGGTTGATGAAGGAACAGGAGGCGAAGCACTCCTGGCGCTTGCGGCAGGATATCGAGACAGTCTCACTGCTACCGTCATCGGCATCACCGGGTCAAGCGGCAAGACGACAACCAAAGATATGGTCGCCGGTGTGCTTGCCTCAGGAATGGTCACATGCGCCACCTATGGCAACTACAATAACGAGATCGGGGTTCCAGCGACGGTTCTTGACGCGGATCCTTCGACAAAAGCGCTGGTAGTCGAGATGGGCATGCAGGCTCTGGATGAGATAGCCCTCCTATGTCGAATCGCACGTCCGAGCATCGGAATCATCACGAATGTGGGCGTAGCCCATTGCGAACTGCTCGGCTCTCGGGAAAATATCGCGCGTGCGAAGGCAGAACTTGTCGAAAATCTTCCCGATGGGACTGGCATCGCAATACTGAATGGTGATGACCCTTATACCTCGTTCATCTGTCAGCTGTCTCGTGCATCGGAAAGAGGAGTCAGGACACTGTTCTATGGTCTGAGCGCCCATAACGATATCCGTGCCGCCTCTATCGAATATGATTCTGAGGGGCGTCCGAGTTTTGATTTGTGGCTGCCTGACGGTTTGAGCAGACGGGCAAAGCTCGCATTACAAGGTGAGCATAACATCTATAATGCCTTGGCCGCCGCCGCTTGTGGACATGTCTGTGGTATCGCCGCCGACAGCATCATCAAGGCTTTGGGGTCGGCTCGCCCGGCGGCCATGCGCCAGGAGATGGTTAAGCTTTCATCGGGCGCCATCATCATCAACGACACCTATAATGCCAACCCCGACTCCATGCGGGCTGGTCTGGCGCTTCTTACTCATATAGGCTTGTCGCACAGGCATATCGCAGTCCTTGGAGATATGTTCGAGCTTGGCGATGAGGAGGAACGTTTCCACCGGGAGGTTGGGGCCTTCGCACATATCAGCCGTATCGACCTGTTAGTGACGGTCGGCGACCTGGCGCGTCACATCGCCCAAGGAGCCCGCGACGTCGGGATGCAGGCGGAACGTATCATCGAATGTAGCGACGTCACAGCTGCACTTGAAGCGCTTAAGCCTTTGCTCGTACAGCGCCCGGTTATTCTTGTCAAAGCGTCGCGTGGTATGCGCCTTGAGCAGATTGTCGAAGGGATAGCACAGGAATGCTGACAAATACTGGCTTTTCTGAATACCCGTCCTTCCTCGTACTCCTTGCGATATGTATCTCAATGGCGCTTACGATAATCCTGCTCCCGTTCTGGATCAAGATCCTCAAAGTTCGTCAGATCGGCCAGCAGATACGCGCTGACGGGCCTGAGCGCCATCAGGTCAAACAGGGCACCCCGACGATGGGTGGGGTCATCATACTTATTGCCGTCCTTGTAACCGTGGTGGTTGTCGGCCAATACGATAAATCCTCGAACATGACCGCGCTTATCCTGGTGACCATTGTGCTTTTGTTAACCGGCGCCATGGGTTTCATCGACGATATATCAAAAATCGTCATGGAACGCTCACTAGGTTTGCGCCCGAACGCCAAGATGATCTGCCTGACGCTCATTTCCGTGTCGTTTTGCCTGGCGGCGGTCAACCTTGTTGGCATCGAGCCTACGGTGACCATTCCATTCCTGCCGCCAATCAACCTCGGCGTCCTGACGACGTCAATCCCGCTGGGGTCAGGCGGCAGCTTTGATATCCCCTGGCTGTATCTGGTATTCATTTTCTTGCTTATGGCGGGCATGTCCAATGCCGTCAACCTTATCGACGGGCTCGATGGTTTGGCAGGCGGAACCGTTATGATAGTGATGCTTGTTATGACGGCGATCGCATACCGTACTGATCAACTCAACCTTGCGCTCATTGCTGCCTCCGTGGCAGGAGCCTGTGTGGGTTTCTTGTGGTTTAATGCCCCGACGGCGAGCATCTTCATGGGGGACACCGGCTCGCTTGCCCTTGGCGCGGCCTTTGCCGCCCTGGCAGTCCTTACCAAGACTGAAGTCGTGTCGATCGTGGTAGGCGGCATCTTTGTAATCGAGGCCCTCAGTGTGATCATCCAGGTGCTGTATTTCAAAGCCACCCACAAAAGGGTCTTTCTCATGGCGCCTTTGCATCACCATTTCGAGCAGAAAGGGTGGTCGGAATCCAAGGTGGTCATCCGCTTCTGGATCATCACTGCGCTTCTGGCAGCCATGGGATTTGGCCTTTTCTTCTCCCAAAGCCTATAAAAGACGCAGGTTTTCTGTCGGACATACGCAAGCGTTCAAGCAGTCTCCCGCTAGGCCCCAGATCAGGTCTGGGGCGACATGAAAAGACGCAGGTTTTCTCCAGTACACTCTGCATTGCCACCAGAAGACTGTTGCCATCGTTTCGTTACGCCAAGGTGAGGCGTTTTGAGGGTATCATGGTACATGGTGAATAATCCGATGCTTCTTAGACAGAGTTGCTCAGTTCTTGGACAGAACAACACATAGGAGAGGAGGCGATCATGCCTGCTATCATGTCGCATCATCAGTTTGGCATCGCCGTTTTGGCAAAGAAAGGCGCGGGAAGCTTTGGAACCAGAGCGGAGCGCGATGCGTTTCTGCTTGGAGCCCAGGGCCCAGACCCCTTCTTCTTTGCGACCCGAACCCCTTCGCTTGCCCGCCTGAAGCGCTTTGGGACTGGTTTGCACAGCAATTATGTCGACGAATCCATTGATATGATGCTTGAGCTCATTGATTCAACTCAGGGCACAAAACGACTCGTTCTTGACGCGTACATGAGCGGTTATCTATGTCATTTCTCACTCGACAGTGTCGCGCACCCCTTTGTGTACTATTGGGAAGGAGCCCTTTGCGGAGCAGGCGTCCGTCGTTTGGATGAACGCGATACGCAGTTCGTACATTCACAGGTCGAGGCGGACATCGACGCCTTCTTGCTTTGGCAGATGCTTGGCAAGACCGTTGCGGATATCCGGATTACGCGTTATGCCCTGCAAGGAGGCAAGAAGGTCCTTAACCTCCTCGATCTACTCTATGCGCCTATCGGTCGTGAGCTGTATGGGCTTGAGCTGCCTTCTGACCTCTATAGCCGAAGCATACATGACACGCGTATGGTTTTCGACTTCATTCAATCGCCTTCAGGGCGCAAACGCACACTGATTGGTCAGGTCGAGCGGGCGTTGCCTGGCCGGCGACATTCTTTGTTGCAGGCGCTTTCGATGAGGAGCGATGTATACGATCAGTGTGCGTTTGCTAATCTCGAACACGCAGCCTGGCTTGACCCCACTATCGATAGCTATCGCACCGAATCGCTTATGGATCTGTTCGAGACAGCCGCTCAGGAAGCAGTTCTCCGCATCGAGATGTTCCAGAACGGACAGGTGGACGCCCGGATGCTGACCAGCGGACTCGATTTTAACGGGAACTATCAAAAATCGCTTGCACTTTAGTACAGTAGTGTGCTAAAGTATTCCAGCGAACCAAAGGAAGC
>WQXX01000094.1 GCA_009781535.1 Coriobacteriia bacterium
CCTCGCGTATGGAAGCGGTGGCAATGGCGACCGGGTCCTTGCCTTCGCCTCGAAACACCCGCACATCGATATCTTTGCCTAATGACTCAAGCTGATCGGCAGCGGCAGGACGGTAGACGTCGCATGCCACAAGCAGGGGTACGTGCCCTTGTTTTTTGAAGCGGTAGGCGAGTTTTGCCGCAGCGGTCGTCTTGCCAGAGCCCTGAAGGCCCACAAGCATGATGACATTGGGAACACGCGCGGCACGTTCCAGCCTGACCGCTTTTGTCCCGAGCAGCTCGGTGAGCTGCTCGAGCACGACCTTGATGACGTTTTGACCCGGCGTGAGCGATTCGAGCACCTCGGTTGCAAGGGCCTTTTGCTTTGTTGCCGCGACAAAGCCTTTCACGACCTTGAAATTAACGTCGGCCTCAAGCAGGGCAAGACGGATCTCGCGCATGGCTGCATCGATGTCAGCCTCGGTAAGCCGCCCTTTCGAGCGCAGATCGCCGAATATATTTTGCAGGCGCCCAGAGAGGTTATCGAACATCGGTTGGTGCCTCCTCGTTCTCACGTCGTAGTCTCTTAACATCCATGCTGTTCATACCGCCTGTGTCGTTAAGTCCAATGTCGATTGACATGTCAGTTTCCTGTGTTATCGATCAACGCGTTGGCAAACTCAAGTGCATCGAAGGGTTTGAGGTCCTCGATATGCTCGCCGACGCCGATACGCACGACCGGAATCCTGAGCTCATGCGAGATGGCTACCGCGATACCGCCTTTGGCCGTGCCGTCGAGTTTGGTGATGATGACGCCATCGAGGTCCAGCTTCGCATGGAACTCGCGCGCCTGAGCAAGTCCGTTTTGTCCTGTTGTCGCATCGATGACCAGGACCGTCTTGACGGGCAGCCACTCCCCTGCACGCTTACGCGAGACCGACACGACTTTCGAAAGCTCACGCATCAAATCGTCAGAGGTGTGGAGACGCCCGGCGGTATCGATGAGCACGAGGTTTACGCCTTGGGCCTCAGCCTTCTCGATGACGTCGAAGGAGACGCTGGCGGGGTCTGCTCCCCGCTCGCGCTTGATCACCTCGACGCCCGCACGCTCAGCCCAGATATCGAGCTGCTCGATCGCAGCCGCCCTGAAGGTATCCGCACTTCCGAGCAACACCTTGCGACCGCGCCCCACCCCTTCGGCAGCCAACTTACCGACCGTGGTGGTTTTGCCAGAGCCGTTGATACCCACAAAGAGCACGCAGACCGGATCGATAGCAAACAGATCCTCATCGGCAGTAGCGAACATACCGGCAATGGTTTCACCAAGGCGATCAAGCACGGCATGGGCGTTGGGCAATGCGAGACGTTGGGCGCTGTCCTGAAGCCGCTCGATGATGTCAAGGGCTGCTGGCGCACCAAAATCTGTCGTGATGAGCGTTTCTTCGAGATCGTCCCAGAACCCATCGTCAAGCGCCGGGCTACGGTCGAGAATGACATTCAGTTGTTCGGAAAAACGCTCTCGTGTACGCGCAAGACCCTCGCTGAGCCTGTCGAGCCAACCCATTTATGTCCCTGCCTCAGTAACTGTCTTATCGGAAGACGTGGCGTAACCGAGCGCCTGCTCTAAGCGTTGGCTGACGAGTTTCGACACACCTGCCGCCTGCATGGTCACCCCATAAAGCACATCGGCGCGCTCCATCGTGCGCCGTTGGTGGCTCACAAGTATCAGCTGCGTCGTGGCACGCATGTGGTCGAGATAATCGAGCAGCCGGTTGAGGTTTGTATCGTCAAGTGCGGCGTCGACCTCATCAAGCACATAAAATGGTACTTCTCGGATACGATAAATAGCAAATAGTAATGCCAGAGCGACGAGGGACTTCTCGCCACCGCTCATCATCGACAGCTTGAGTATCTTCTTGCCCCGCGGCTGCGCGCTGACCTCGATACCGATGCTTTCAGGCGTGTCACCTTCGGTAAGGATGAGCTGGCCGGTACCGCCAGGAAACAGGATCGCAAAAATCTCCTGGAAGTTGCGGTTAACCGCATCAAATGTCTCGAGGAACTGGTTGCGCATCTTCTTATCAAGTGCTGCCGAGATCCTCGCAAGCGCCTTGCGCGCTTCAGAAAGGTCGTTCGTCTGCTCAAGCATATAGTCGCGACGGGCTTTCAGCGCCTCGTATTCACTGGCAGCGACATGGTTGACCGCCCCCAGAGTGACAATCTTCTTCCGCAACCTGTTTGCCCGCTCCTCTGACTGGTTACGGTTATCCGGAGAAGGCACCTCGAGCGCTGCCTCAAGCGAGGTCTTATACTCATCGACGATACGCTGCATCGCATGCTGAACGCTGCTCTCGAGCTTGCCCTGCTCAACCAGAACGAAAGTACGCCGCTCGTTGATCTCGTTGATCGCTCCGCGGGCATCCTCGACTGCCTTGGTCGCCTCGTTGATGACCTTGCGGAGATTGGTCGAATCCGTCTGTTCGAGCAGAGCCTGGTTCTGGAGCTTTTCTGCCCAACGTGTCGCGCCGGCATGGAGCTCCCCGTACAGCTTGTAGAGTGGATCGATACGCAACCTGATGAGATTGAGCGAACGCTCGGTCTGCGTCGTAACCTCGAATGTGGTCCGCAGTTGTTTGATCTCCTTTTGGATGGTATCAAGCCGGCTGCTGTTGTAGTTTAAGGCGCCCTTTGAGGTCTCAAGGTTGATCTTGCAATCAGAAAGCGACTCGGTGATCCGATGCTTTTCCTCGGTTGCCGAGAGCAGTTTTTGAGAAGTTGTATCAACGAGCTCGTTGATGTCAGCTAGCTCCGCAGACAGGGTCTCGATACGTTGTTCATACTCTGCTCTCAGAGGCATCGCGCTTTCACGACGACGTCGGACGTCTGCAAGCTTGCGCTCGTTTTCCTCGCGCCGCACAAGCATCAGTGTCATGGATTCCTCCAGCCGCGCTACGTCCTCACGTACCGAGTCTGCGTCGCCTTGGAGTTTTGCCAGATTCTGCGTTATGTCGAAATCATCCTGCTGGGCATTCGATAGGTTAAGTTCGGCAGATGAGACCTCAAGCTCAACATCTGAGACCTGATTGACCAGGCCGTCGATCTCTTCAGTAAGCGCCTCCATCTTGCGACGACGTTCAAGCACACCATCGACGTCATTGACCTGGACGCCTAAGGTCAGCTTACCGTTAGGCCACAGAATCGCCCCATCGACAGTGACAAAGCGGACGCCGAGCCGGTCGCGGAAATGATAACGCTGCGCCTCGGCAATCGATGGGGCGAAATAGATATCACCAAGCATGGCAAGATAGGCTGGATGCTGAGCGATCGGGTAATCAAGGTAATCAACGAGCCGCTCCCCACGTATGGATTGGTCGGCGATGGCGCGCATGTTCTCGACAGGAAGAAGCGAGATGACGCCCTGCTTGTCGCCGTTTGCAAGCAGGCGCTCGGCGATAATACGTGCAGAGTCGTTGTTGTTTACCAGCAAACCAAAGAAGTCGGCGCCAAGCAGGCGCTCGACCAGATGCTCAAGCGTGGTGGTCGACATATCAAAGGGCAATTTGACGCCCTTTTTGATCTTAAAGGACTGTGAAAGCGGGCCGATGACGCCCGCTAGCTCGCTTTTGCGCTCCATGATCCAGGAAAGCGCTGGAGACGCCGCCTCGAACGCGCGGTCGATCTCTTCAAGGCCCCGCAGCTGAGCCTGCAAGTCGGCAAGTTCAGCGCGTCTGGCGTCGAGGCGGCGTTTCCGCTCGTCAAGGATGCGTACGAACTTGTCGATCTCGTTTTTTGTTATCTCGGATTCGCGTCGGGCTTTCGAAAGACCGTTTTCGATATCGTCGAGTTTTGCGCGCCGTGCCGCAAGAATACCCTGTGTAGATGAGAACTCGGAATCGACCTGCTCAAAACGCTCACGCAGCAGGCTGTCCTCAAGGTCGATTGATGCTATTGAGTCATTCGCTTTGTTCGACAAGGCGCGCGATGAGTCAAGCGCCGTCTCACGGCTGCGTACCTGCGCTGTCAGTTCTGAATAGCGCTCCTCAACTTCCTTGCGCGTGCGCGTCGCTACCTCCGACTCACGTGTCAACTCATTAAAGCGCGCATACAGCGCCTCGAGACGTGCGCGAGCCTCATGGGATTCGCGCGCCAGGTTCTCGTACTCCCCTTCCGCAGTAGTCAGGCGTGTCTTTGAGTTATAGATGGTCGCGCGCAACTCGGACAGGCGCGCAACCATGTTCTTGCCTTTTTCCTCAAGCAGCAGCATGCCCGCGTCAAGGCGCTGAATGATGGAAAGGCAGCGGATACGCTGCTCGTTGATATCACCAACAAACAGGCCTTTCTCCTCAAGCGCAATCTGACGCCTGGCAAGCTCGGTTTCGCGCTCATTTAAGCGGAAATGCGCAAGCTCGGCTTCTGCCTCGATCTCGTTGCCACGTTTGCTCAGTTGGTTCCATTCGCTTTGGAGCTGGCGCAGATCATCGACCACGAGCGATAAATCGAGCTCTTTGAGCTCTTTGATGAGGACGTCGTGTTCCTGGGCACGTTGTGCCTGACGTTCGAGAGGACGTAGCTGCGAGTCAATAATCCGTACGATATCGTTCACGCGGGCAAGCGAGAGGTCCATGGCGTCGATCTTGCGCGCAGCCCGTTCTTTGCGCTTTTTATGCTTGAGCACCCCGGCAGCATCCTCGATGAGCTCACGGCGTTCCTCTGGATGAGACTCCAAAACTGCGGTGAGGTTGCCCTGGCTTATGATCGAATGAACAGCCTGCCCGATGCCTGAATCGTAGAGGATGTCGATGATGTCCATGCGACGGCACGGGGATGCATTGATGAAGTATTCGCTCTCGCCGCTGCGATACATACGACGCGAGATGACCACCTGATCGAACTCGATGGGTAAGGTATTGTCGGAGTTGTCCAGGACAAGATCGACCTCAGCAACACTGACCGCAGGACGCGCAGATGAGCCTGAAAAGATGAGTTCCTCAAGCGACTGCACGCGCAAGTTACGGGAGCTGCGTTCGCCGAGCGCCCACATGATGGCTTCTGAGATGTTTGATTTGCCTGAGCCATTAGGCCCGACGATGA